>JAUHYJ010000667.1 GCA_030425785.1 Acidimicrobiia bacterium
GCGCAGCTCGACGAGCAGGGCAGCATCGTCGGCTGCCTCCACCCGCTCGAGCACGTCCGAGAACATGGCCCCATCGTCCGCATGGGGGTGCCGCAGGGTTTCCGGCCGCGAAGATGTGGGCGTGGGATGGGATGCGCTCGCCCGGTGGGGCGACGACGCCGAGCGGGTCGAGCGGATGACCGACGGCGTGGCGAACGAGGTCTGGCTCGTCCGGGTCGGTGGTCGGCGAGCGGTCGCCCGGCTCGGTTCGCGCAGCGATGCCGACCTCGCGTGGGAGACCGACCTGATGCGGGCGCTCGATCGGGCCGGCGTGAGCGTGCCGCTGCCCATCCCCACGACCGACGGCCGATGGTTCGCCCACGGGCTCACGGTGATGACCTATGTCGAGGGTGAGCCGCCCGAGACCGACGCCGACTGGCGGCGCGTCGCCGCGACCCTGTCCGAGCTGCATGCCCGAACGGCCGGCTGGCCGCAGCGCCCGGGCTGGCGCTCGTCGAGTGATCTGCTGCACCACGACACGGGGACGAAGATCGACCTCACGGCCATGCCGGCCGACGGCGTCGCCCGCTGCCGTGCCGCCTGGGCGCGTCTCGCCGGCCGTCCGACGTGCGTGGTCCATGGCGATCCGAACCCCGGCAACATCCGGCTCACCGACGATCGGGTCGCATTGCTCGACTGGGACGAGTCGCGCGTCGACGTGCCGGCGCTCGACCTCGTGTTGCCGCACAACGCCGCCGACCTCGACGAGGTCGAGCTCGATCTTGTGTCGCAGGCGTCCGCGGCATGGGAGGCCGCCGTCTGTTGGGACGATGCCTACGCCCGCCGCCGTCTCGCCGAGGTGCGCGGGGACTGATGCCCGTCGGGTCGGTACGATCGATCGGGTGCTCGAACTCGACGCGCTCCGCGCCTGGCCCGCCGCACGGTGGCGGTTCGCGGCGCTGATGGCGGTGGTGAGCGCGCTCGTGATCGGGTTGCCGACCGACGTGATCCCGAACCCGGTGTTCGGCCGTCAGGGCACCCCCGTCGAACCGTGGGCGGTGCCGGTGCTGGTGCTCACCGCCGCGCTGAGCGGCCTGCTGTTCGCCACGTACCTCGACGACCGGTCCGTCGACCGGGCCAGCGACGACTCGATCGATCGGCCGGGCAAGTTCGGCGGGCTCGGCGGGCTGCTGTCGTTCTTCGCCGTCGGGTGTCCGATCTGCAACAAGGTCGTCGTGATCGCGCTCGGCACGTCGGGAGCCCTGACCTGGTTCGCTCCGGTCCAGCCGTACCTCGGGCTGATCGCCCTCGCCTTGCTCGCGTGGGCGCTCCGGGTCCGTCTCCGCGGTCAAGTCGCCTGCCCGGTTCCCGTCGGCTGAACTCGCCCGGCGACGCATTGCCGCATTAGCAGTCTCGGTTGTAGAGTGCTAGCGCTCGCACCGTAGGAGTGCCAGCGAACTCCCGAGTCATCAACTGCGTCCAACGGAGGACATCGATGCCCAAGCAGATTGCGTTCGACCAGGAGGCTCGTCGCAGCCTCGAGGCGGGCATGAACAAGCTCGCCGACGCCGTGCGCGTCACGCTCGGCCCCAAGGGCCGCAACGTCGTGCTCGACAAGAAGTGGGGCGCTCCCACGATCACCAACGACGGTGTCTCGATCGCCAAGGAGATCGAGCTCGAGGACCCGTACGAGCAGATCGGCGCCGCCCTCGTCAAGGAAGTCGCCAAGAAGACCGACGACGTCGCCGGCGACGGCACGACGACGGCGACCGTGCTCGCGTGGGCGATGGTCCGTGAGGGCCTCCGCAACGTGGCCGCCGGCGCCAACCCGATGAGCCTGAAGCGCGGCATCGAGGCCGCCGTCGACGCCGCCGTCGACTCGATCAAGGGCCTGTCGACCGAGGTCGACAACAAGGATCAGATCGCCCAGGTCGCCGCGATCTCGGCCGCCGACGACGAGATCGGCGAGCTCATCTCCGATGCGATCGACAAGGTCGGCAAGGACGGCGTCATCACCGTCGAGGAGAGCCAGACGTTCGGCATGGGCATCGACTTCGTCGAGGGCATGCGGTTCGACAAGGGCTACATCTCCCCGTACTTCGTCACCGACACCGACCGCATGGAAGCCGTGCTCGACGACGCCTACGTGCTGCTCGTCAGCTCGAAGATCACGTCGGTGCGCGATCTCGTGCCGGTGCTCGAGAAGGTCATGCAGTCGGGCAAGCCGCTGATGATCATCGCCGAGGACATCGAGGGCGAGGCGCTCGCCACCCTCGTCGTCAACAAGATCCGTGGCACGTTCAAGTCGGCTGCGGTCAAGGCACCGGGCTTCGGCGAGCGTCGCAAGGCGATGCTGCAGGACATGGCGATCCTGACCGGCGGTCAGGTCATCTCCGAGGACGTCGGTCTCAAGCTCGAGAACACGACGCTCGACCTGCTCGGGACCGCCAAGCGCATC
>JAUHYJ010000044.1 GCA_030425785.1 Acidimicrobiia bacterium
CGAGGTCGCCACCGCACCCGCGACCACGTTGCCCGACCCGGCCGCCACCCTGCCGCTCCTCGACGACGCAGGCGATGACGCCGCGTCGAGCATCGTCGTCACCGAGCCGGTCGGCGAACCGGTCTCCTACCGACTCGCCGTCGACGTCAGCGTCACCCAGGAACGCTCCGAATCGATCACCGTGCCGCCCGATGCGCAGTTCCTGCTCACCGATCTGGTGCTCCAGAACCCGAACGGTGACCTGGGCACCGCCCAGCTGCTGCGCAACGGTGAGATCCTCTACGAGTTCGACCTCGGCTCCATGAGCTCGGCCAACGAGTTCCAGCCGCGGGTCACGGCGATCCCCTTCGCACCCTCCGACAACATCGTCCTGTCGGTCACGTGCGACGTGGTCGGTCAACCCGCGGGGACGGGCTGCGAGATCGCCGCCCTGCTCGGGGGGACGCTCGTCCCCGCCGTCACCGACGAGTGACGCGCATCGGGCTATCCGAGCCCGTACCCGGGCACGCCGGGCGTGACCCCTCGCTGCGGCGCCGTCAGCACGACCGTCGCCGACGCGACGGCTGAGCCGGCTGCCGACGCGACCAGCCGGTGCTCACCGGCCCGGACCCGGAGCGGCATCGGGATGATCGCCAGCGTCGACCCGGCCTCGTTGGTCTGCAACGTCGCCAGCGGCGCGCTGCCGTCGTCGAAGCCGATCGACACGTCGGTGCTCGGTGGGAATCCGTTGACCCCGATGCCGAGCTGTGTGCCGACGCGCAGCACCGAGGTCGACGTCTCGAGCGTCGGCTCGTAGCGGGCGAACCCGCCGACGACCGCCGACGTGTACTCGCCGATGGTCGTCGTGACCACGAGCAGGGCACTGCGGAACCCGGCCTCGGTCGGTGTGAACTGGACCTCGACGACACAGGTGGCGTCGGGGTTGACGAAGCGGTTCCGGCACGTCTGCGACGTGATCTCGAAGTCGTCCGGGTGCGCGCCGCCGAGGGCGATGCCGGCGATCTGCGTCGGCAGGAACCCGACGTTGGTGATGTCGACCGCCACCGATGCGCCCGGCACGCCGACCACACCGTCCGCCAGATCGACGCCACCCGGATCGGCGAGCAGGACCGGATCGCCCGCCGCGCCGCGCACGTTCGCCGAGACCGCCGGCGCTTCGTCGCCACGACCCGTGACCGACAGCGTGCCCGAGTAGCCGCGGATCGCCGTCGGACGGAACGTCAGGTAGATCGAGCAGGTCGCGCCGGGCGCCACGAGGATGCCTCGGGCGCACGAACCGCCCGAGATGCGGAAGCCGCTCGAGACGTCGACCGAGGCGGGCTCGAACGCACCCGGGCCGGCGTTCTGGACCCGCACGTACAGCTCGGCGCTCTCGACGTTGAGCAGGACGGTGCCGAAGTCGAGGTCGGCGAGCGACAGCCGCGGGGTCACGTCGACCGCGACGATCGCCCGATCGCTCCCCGCCAGACGGAGATCGCCGAGCAGCGCACCCGGTGCCGCCGTCTCGAACACGATGGTCTGCCCCGTCCGCGACAGGGCGGGATTGCTGTGCGCACCCGGCACCGCCGTCGCGTCGGCGCCCTCGACGACGCGGCGCAGGCTGCCGAGCAGCACCTCGGCCACGAGGAGATCGCCGTCCGCCGGGCCGCCGCCGCCCCCACGCCGGCTCGGCAACAGGTTCGTCGCGTCGGTCACGAACGCCACCGAGGTGCCGCCGGCGTCGAGTGCCGGCGCCCAGGACGAGGCGTCGCCCGCCACCGGGACGCCGATCGACGCCACCCCGGCGTCGACGGCCGACACGAGGGTGAGCGGTGGGCGTCGGGCCAGCTCGTCGAACACCCCGTTGCCGTCGGTGTCGCGGTCGAACCGGTAGATCTGTGTCGGACAGGTCGCCCCGCACGGCGGCAGCTCGGCGGGCACGAGGGTCCGGTCCGACGAGACGAACGCCACGACCCGCCCGTCGGCCGACATCGCCGGTGAGCGCGCACCCGCATCGCTCGGGATGCCGTCCCGGCCCGACATCAGCTGGACCGCACGACGTTGGTCGGCGGCTGCGCGATCCCAGACGTAGACCTGCGCGGTCGCGGGCCCACCGAGTTCCGGGCCGGCCGCCCAGCCGGGGAGCGCCGCCGACGCCGTGGTGTCGGCCACGAAGGCCAGATGGCGACCGTCGTCCGACAGCACGGGGTCGGTCGCGCCTCGATACGAGTAGGCCCGGTTCGGCGCCTCGGCCGGCATGCCGGCGACCTGGGTGACGCGGCCGGGTTCGCCGACCGGCACCGTGACGTCGACCACCGACAGCGTGGCCACGCCGTCCGGGGCGCCGTCGAGCTGATGCGCGTAGGCGATGACCGCACCCGACCGATTGATCGCAGCCGGAGCGTCGGTGAACACGCCGTCGCGGGCGTCGCCGCGCCGGGTGGTCGACACGAGCTCCCAGGCGTTCGGCTGCCCGCCGCATTCGGGCACGACGAGACGGTAGACGTCCCAGCGGTCGCCGCGATCGTTGTCGCGGAACAGGTCGAAGGCGACCTCGGTGATCGCCACGACGACGCAGCCGTCCGAGGACAGGAGCGGATGGATGGTGTCGCCGGACGTCACCGACGAGGGCACCGGTGACAGCTCGGCGGTCGACCCCGTGTTGCGGTCGGTGCGGAACACCGACGTACGGCCGTCGACCACACCGCCGAACACCACCCAGCGCCCGTCCGACGACACCGATGGTTCGGACGCGGACGCCACGTCGGCGACGAGCGACGCAGCACCGAGGCCCGGTGCGGGTCGGACCGGCGCCACGGGTGCGGCGGCGCGCGTCGGCGCCACCGGCACGATCGCGGCGGCGAGGCACACCGCGCCGATCGCGACGGCGAGACGACGGTGTCGCGTCGAGCGGGGGGTCGGTCTCGTACGGTCCATGGCTCGCAGGGTCGTGGCGAGCGACATCCTACGAGCCGGTCGTGAGCTCGTGGACGACCGCGGCGACGACCCCGTCGACCGAGTGTGGCGATGCCGTCGCGGTCACGCTCAGGCCGAGCCCCGTCGCGACCGCCGTCGTACTCGGTCCGATCGAGACGACGACCGGCGGCGCGTCGGTGCCGAGCGACTCGACCCATGCCGTCGCGGCCGACCCGCTCGCGAACACGACCGCGTCGGCGGCGAGCGCGGCCTCCCGCTCTCGCGCGCTCGGCGTACGCGTCATCGTGCGATACGCGACGATCCGGTCGACGGTGTATCCACGTGCCTCGATCGCGTCACCGGTGGCCGGGTCGGCGCGATCGGCCTGCGCGAGCACCAGCCGGGTCGGCTCGCTCGGCGGCGGCAGTGCGGCCGCCAGGTCGGCACCGGTGTGTCGGTCGGGCACGAGATCCGCAGCGCGGCCGGTGACCGACGCGACCGCGGCCGCGGTCGCCGTGCCGACGGCACCGATCCGGACCGCGGCGGCGGGCAGGCGGCCGGCGAGCCGCGCCGCACCCGCCGGCGACGTCACGACGACCCAGTCACCGCGGTCGAGCGATTGCAGTGCCGTCTCGAGCGCCGCCACGTCGGCAGGCGGCGCGTCGACCGTCTCGATGAGGGGCACGTGCACGACATCGGCGCCGAGCGCGGCGAGCCGCCGATCGAGCTGTCCGACCGATTGGCGCGTCGTGACGACCGACCGGCCACGCAGCGGTCGGCCGGTCATGCGCCGGCGACGGCGTCGGCCGCGTCTCGAGCGGCGCTCCGGGCGAGCTCGAGATCGGCCGCGTGGTCGCCGGTCAGGACGATCACGTCGCTGACGGCGTAGCGGCCGGTCTCGGCGGCGAGGAAGGTGGTCAGACGGTCGTCGTCGACGTGGGCGCCGACCGGCAGCGAGCAGCCAGATCCGAGCTCGCCCAGGAACGCCCGCTCGATCTCGACGGCGCGCCGGGTGTCGGGATCGTCGACACGCTGCAACGCGTCGACGATGCGGCGTTCGGCGGCGAGGCACTCGAGTGCCACACACCCCTGGCCGACCGCCGGGACGAACTCGGCCGGGTCGAGCGTCTCGGCGACCCGGTCGGTCAGGCCGAGGACCTCGAGTGCCGCCATCGCCATCACGATCGAGCCCTGGTCGGGGATCCGTTCGAGGCGCGTGTGGATGTTGCCCCTGAGCTCGGCGAACTCCAGGTCGGGGCGAGCCCGACCGAGCTGGGCCCGACGGCGCACCGACCCCGTGGCGACGATCGCGCCGGCACCGAGGTTCGCGAGGCTGCGACCGATCAGCGCGTCGCGGGGGTCACGTCGTTCGGTGAACGCGGCGATCGTCAGCCGCGGGTCGGTCTCGGTCGGGAGGTCCTTCGCCGAGTGCACGGCGACGTCGGCGCGCCCGTCGAGCACGGCGACCTGGATCTCCTTCGTGAAGACCCCTTGGCCGCCGATCGTGTGCAGCGGGACGTCGTCGGCCTGCGTGCGATCGCCGTGCGTGTCGACGACGACGAGCTCGGTGTCGATGTCGTGGTCGGCGAGGCGGCGAGCGACGGCCTCGGTCTGGGTCATCGCCTGGGCGCTGCCCCGGGTCGCGAGACGGATCGGGTGCACGCTCAGCCGAGGTCGAACAGGTCGGCGATCGCCGCCGCGTTGCGCTCGCCCTGCGGCGACCCCGCCTGCTGGCGCAGTCGCACCGACGGCTCGTGCAGCAGCTTGGCCACCAGGCCCCGGGTGACGACGTCGAGGAGTTCCTGCGTCGCCGGGTCGAGCCGCTGCTGGCCGTGCCGCTCGAGTTCGAGACGGCGCAGTTCCTCGGCGCGGCCGCGCAGTGCGGCGACGAGCGGCGCGGCCTGCAGCGATGTCGACTCGACCGTGAAGCGCTCGAGCGCCTCGCCGACCAGTGCGTCGACGCGTTCGACCTCGACCAGACGCTGCTGGCGACCACGGTCGGCCCACGCCGTCAGGTCCTCGAGGTCGAGCACCGTCACGCCGTCGAGATCGGCGACCTCGGGGGCCACGTCGCGCGGGACGGCGATGTCGACGATGAGCATCGGGCGATCGCCGTGCGCGATCGGACCGAGGACGTCGGGCGTGATGAGGTGCCGATCGGCCCCGGTGGAGGTGAGGACCAGCTCGGCGCCGCCGAGGACCTCGGGCAGTCGCTCGAAGCCGACCGACACCCCGTTGATGCGTTCGGCGAGGGCGTTGCCGCGCTCCGGGCTGCGGTTGACGACCGTGACGTCACCCACGCCGGCGGCGTGCAGCGCGACGGCGATGCCTTCGCCCATCGCGCCGGCGCCGATGACCGCGACGCGGCGGCCGGCGATGTCGCCATAGTGCTCGACGGCCATCTCGACGGCCGCGTGGCTGATCGACGCCGTGCCGCGTCCGATCGCGGTCTCGGTGCGCGCCCGCTTGCCGATCTCGATCGCGTGCCGGAACAGCAGGTTCAGGCTCGTCCGGCTGCCGCCCGCCTGCTGGGAGACCTCCCAGGCCGCACGGAGCTGGCCGAGGATCTCGGACTCGCCGAGCACGGCCGAGTCGAGGCCGGCGGCCACGTCGAACAGATGGCGCACGGCCTCGTCGTCATGGTGCGAGTAGAGGTGCTCGTGCAGCGCATCGGGGCCGAGATCGGCCTGATCGCACAGGAAGTCGCGGATGTCGGCGTACGCACCGTGGAAGCGCTCGGTGACCGCGTAGACCTCGATCCGGTTGCAGGTGCTGAGCACGACCGCCTCGCGCACGTTGTCGCGGGCGACGAGCGCCTCGACGGCCTTGGGCAGTTCGGTCTCGGCGATGGACAACCGCTCGAGCACGCTGAGCGGGCCACTGCGATGGTTGACGCCGAGGACGAGCATGGACATGACGCGACCAGCCTAGGCGGTGGCACCCCGGCCACGGTCGGTCGAAACGGCGTGAAGTTGGCCACCCTGGGACGCAGCGGCTCGGCGCTGCTCGTGATAGCTGAGGATCTGCAGCTCGACGGCGAGGTCGACCTTGCGGACGGTGATGCCGACGGGCACCGACAGCACCACGGGTGCGAAGTTCAAGATGCTCGTGACGCCGGCCTTGACGAGCCGGTCGGCAGCGTCCTGGGCGGCCGGTGGCGGCGTGGCGATGACGCCGATCGACACGTTGCGGGCGGCGACGATCTGGGCGAGTTCGTCGAGCGGCCGGACCCGGATGCCGCCGACCACGGTGTCGACCTTGTCGTCGTCGATGTCGACGAGACCGGCGACGGGGAAGCCACGGTCGTTGAAGCCGCCGTACCCGGCGAGCGCCTGACCGAGATTGCCGGCGCCGACGATCACGACCGGCCAGTCGTGGTCGAGGCCGAGCTCACGTCGGATCTGGTACACGAGGTAGTCGACCTCGTACCCGACGCCGCGCGTGCCGTAGCTGCCGAGGTAGGACAGGTCCTTGCGGACCTTGGCGGCGTTGACGCCGGCCAGTTCGGCGAGGCCCTCCGACGAGATGTTCTCGACACCCTCGCCGGCCTGATCGACCAGGATCTGCAGGTACACCGGCAATCGTGCGACCGTGGCCTCGGGGATCCGGCGTCGGGAGCGATGTGGGGGCATCGCCGACCAGGATACGGGCTTTGTGCACACGTTCACAAACCGCCCCGGGGACCGCGGTGACGCACACGACCGCCCGTCGAGAGCACGAGGGTGACGTCATGAGGGTGACGTCATGAGGGTGACGTCGTGAAGGTGACGTCGTGAGGGTGACGTCGTGAGGGTGACGTCGTGAGCGCGTGACGTCGTGACGGCTACAGGTGCCCGAGGACCGTGCCCTCGAGCTCGCGGCGGATCAGCTTGCCGGCCGCGTTGCGCGGCAGCTCGTCGACGAACACCACCTTGCTCGGGCACTTGTAGCGGGCGAGGTAATCGCGGCAGTGGTCGATGAGCGCCTCCTCGTCGACCTCGGCACCCGGTTCGAGCACGACGTACGCCTTGACCGCCTCGCCGTCGTGCGGATGCGGCACGCCGAGCACCCCGACCTCGTGCACCGCCGGGTGCATCGCCACCACGGACTCGACCTCGGCCGGGAACACGTTGAAGCCCGACACGATGATCAGGTCCTTGGCACGATCGACCAGATACAGGTAGCCGTCCTCGTCGACGGTGCCGATGTCGCCGGTGCGCAGCCACCCGTCGACGAGCACCCGCTCGGTCGCCTCCGCGTCGCGGAAGTAGCCGTGGAACACGTTCGGCCCCTGGACCCACACCTCGCCCGCGTCACCGGTCGGGACGTCGTTGCCGTCGTCGCCGACGAGACGGACCCGCTGGCCGGCGAGTACGCGCCCGACCGAACCGGCGCGGTAGGGCATGCCGACGGAGCTCGTGACCACGGGCGACGCCTCGGTCAGCCCGTAGCCCTCGTGGACCCGCATGCCGTGGCGCTCGAACAGCCGGTCGGACACCGCCGACGACAGGCGCGACGCGCCCGACAGCGCGAGCCGCACCGAGGCGAAGGCCTCGGCGGGCAACTCGTCGAAGTGGCTGAACGCGACCCACATGGGCGGGGCGCCGGGCACGACGGTGACCTGGCGCTGGATGATCGACTGGACCGCCGTCGCCGGATCGAAGCGTTGCACCAGCAGCACCGTGGCACCGGCCGACAAGGACACGCCGATGACGACGTTGAGCCCGAAGATGTGGAACAGCGGCAGCACGCCGTAGACCACGTCACCGACCCGGGTGCGGTCGGCCGTGGAACCGCCCTGCTCGATGTTCGCGAGCAGGTTGCCGTGGCTCAGCATGGCCGCCCGCGACGTGCCCGCCGTTCCGCTCGTGAAGATCAGCACCGCGATGTGGTCGGGGTCGACGTCGACGCACGGCACGGGGTCGGCGCCGAGCAGGTCGGCGAGCGCGATCGCACCGTCGGGGACGTCACCCTCGGCGACGACGACGTGCTGCAGCGACGGCACCGCACCCCGATCGACGGCGTCCCACCCCTGGCGGGCCGACGGGCCGACGATCGCAGCCACCGGCTCGACGGTGGCGAGTTCGGTCTCGAGCTCGGGACCGGGGCTCGTCGGGTTGAGCGGCACCGCCACGGCGCCGAGGCCGACGACCGCGAGGTACGAGATGACGAAGTAGCGGTTGTTGCCGCACAGGATCGCCACCCGGTCGCCCTCGGTCACGCCGGTGGCGGCCAGCCCGCCGCGCAGGCGGGAGACCTGGTCGCGCAGCTCGCCGTAGGTCGTGTCGCGGTTGCGAGAGATGAGCGCGACCCGATCGTCGTCGTGGCCGTCGATCATCGCTGCAAGATTCATGTCGGTGTCCCCCCGGTCGGATCGTCGTCCGGCCGGGCCATCGTACGGGGTCAGAGCCGGATGAGCGAGATCGTCCCGGCGACGAGGATGGCCGCCAGGAGCAGACCGAGGGTGAGCGTGGTCGCGGGGCGCATCGCCGTCACCCTACTGGCGGCCGAACCGGACCGGTGTCTCGACGGGGGCGGGGTCACCGAGGTCGGTCAGCACGACCTGATCGCCGGCGGCGACGCCGAGCTCATCGGCGGCGGAGCGCTGGTCGAAGGCGATCGCGTACATCCCGTACGAGTCGACGACGAGCCCGATCGCACCACCTGCGAGCTCGGCGAAGCTGGTGGCCCGCGTCGCACGGCGCACCGTGCTGCCGGTGAGATCGGTCGGGTCGGAGACGCGGATCTGCAGATCGGTCCCCCACGTCGCCGGCAGGTCGTCGGGGCCGACGTTCAACTGGGCGTTGCCGAACCGGTCGACCCAGAGCACCTCGGTGATCAGCTCGTCGCCCTCGTCGCGCGGGAGCGGGATCGTGCCGGGGAGCAGCGCCCCGGGGTCGACGGGCTCGCCGAGCTCGTACAGGTCGACCCCGTTGCAGAGATGCGCGGCCGCGGGCGCGAACACGTCGCGACCGGCGAACGTCGCACCCGGCGCGGCGAGGTGGTACTCGGCGTTGGTGAGCTCGACCGCACGCTCGGCGCCCCCGGCCAACGCGACCGCGGGTGCGAGCAATCCGTTGTCGGGGCCGACCAGCACCCCTGCGCCGCCGGCGACCTCGATGGCGACGGCACGGCGGTGGGTCGCCACACCCGGGTCGACGACCGCGAGCACGACACCACTCGCGACGTAGCCGATCGAGCGGGCCAGGGCGAGCGAGCCGGCGCGCACGTCGAACGGCGCGATCTCGTGCGTCAGGTCGATGACGGTGGCGTGCGGGGCGAGGTCGCGGATGACCGACTTGACGACACCGACGAACTCGTCGGACGTCCCGTAGTCGGTCAGGAACGAGACGGTGTCATAGCGGGCGCCCTGCACGGCACGGACGCTACCGGCAGCGGACCGAACGACGGGGCCGGGCGGCCGAACGACCGGGCCACACGGTCACCGGAGGCACCGGAAAACGTCAAGGGCCGGTGCCAACCCCCCGATGGCACCGGCCCTTCGGCGCTTCCCGGCACGAGGCCGGTGCGCTCACCGAGGCTCACTGTATTGGAACGGCGGCGTAGAGAAAAGTGTCACACCGAAATTCTTTGCGCGGTGAATTGCACGTGCATCACCCGGCGCCGAGTTCGCGGCTGCGTTCGGTCGCCGCTGCGACCGCCTCGATGAACGCCGCGCGCACCGCGCCCTGCTCGAGCGCCCGCAGGCCGGCGGCCGTGGTGCCGCCGGGCGAGGTGACCTTGGCGCGCAACCCGGCGGCGCCGCCGTTCGCCACGCCCTCGGCGGCCAGCAGTGCGGCGGAGCCGACGAGCAACTGGGTCACCATCTGCTCGGCGGTCGCGCGGGCGAGCCCGGCCGTGACCCCGGCGTCGGCGAGCGCCTCGGCGACGAGGAACACGTACGCCGGCCCCGATCCGGTGAGCCCGGTCACGGCGTCGATCTGCGACTCGGCGACCCGCACGACCAGCCCCACCGCCCCGAGGATCGACTCGGCCCACGCGAGGTCGTCGTCGGTCGTGCCCGGGGCACCGCACAGGGCCGACACCCCCTGGCGCACCAGCGCAGGCGTGTTCGGCATGGTGCGGAGCACGGCGGGGCCGTCGCCGACCGCGTCCCGGATGGTCGCCGTCGTGACGCCGGCGGCCACCGACAACAACCGCTGCGCGCCGGCGGCGGCCGCGGCGGCGGCGACCTCGGGGATCGTCGGCGGCTTGACCGCGAGCACGGCTGCCGAACACGGCGGGATCGTGTCGGCGACGACGATCGACGGGAACAGCTCGACCAGCTCGGTGCGACGCGCCGGCATCGGCTCGACCACGGCGAGCGTCGTCGCGTCGACGACGCCACCGTCGAGCAGGCCGCCGATCAGGGCCGCGCCCATGTTGCCGCCACCGATCACCGCGAGCTCGATCGTCATGGCCGGCACGCTAGTACCACGACCCGCCGACGCTCGCGAGCACGATCGTTTCCGAACGACCGTCGTCGCCGTCCTCCCGGTGGGCGTCCGGGCGGACGATCGGGGAAGTCGGTAGCCCTGCGCCGCCCGGACAACATGGCCCGGCCGGGGGCGGGCTCAGCCGAACGCCAGCAGGACGAGCGCCCGGAAGTTCGCCTCGACCGTCGTGTACACGGTGCCGAGGATCCGGTCGAGCTCAGCCGCGGTGACCGCCGTGTCCGGGATCGCGCCGCGCAGGTAGACCGCGTCCTCGGCGCCGATCGAGAAGTGCACGCCGACCAACTCGTCGTTGCGACGCAGCAGCAGGTCGCGGACCTCGTCACCGCGCTTCGGCGGCGACGGCAGCACGTAGGTCTCGTAGCGCAGGGTGCGCTGACCGAGCGTCAGCCAGATGGTGATCGCGTCCTTCTCCTCGCCGACCAGACGGACGTACCAACGCGGCTCGCCGAGGGGTGTGTCGTCGCTGGTGCCGCGATCGATCGCGGCGACGAGCGGGTTGTCGGCGGCGAACTCGACGAGCCACTCGTCGATGCGCGCTCGCAGCTCGGCGAGACGGTCGACCGATTGCAGCTCGCTCATGACCGGATCACTCGCCGAGCACCAGCTGGCGTGCCGTCAGGTCGGTGTAGAGGCGCCGGAGGCGGGCAGCGGCGAAGCTCCAGGTGTAGCGCTCCGCGCGCACCGCCGCCGCGGCGCTCATCGCGTCGGCGAGCAGCGGCTCGTCGAGGATGCGGCCGATGGCCTTGGCGAAGTGCACGGGGTCGCGGTCGGCGACGAGGAAGCCGGTGACGCCGTCGTCGACGAGCGACTGCAGGCCACCGACGGCGCTGGCGACCACGGGCGTGCCGCACGCGGCGGCCTCGAGCGCGACCAGCCCGAAGCTCTCGCTCCGGCTCGGCACCAGCACGACGTCGGCGGCGCGGTAGTAGGTCGACAGGATGTGGTGCGGCTGCGGATCGACGAAGCGCACCCGGTCGTGCAGGCCGAGCTCGTCGACGAGCTGGTGGGCGCGCTCGACCTCGCCGTCGCCCGTGGTGCCCGAGGCACCGCCGACGATCACGAGCCGGGCGTCGGACCGGCCGAGCGCGTGCAGGGCGCGGATGGCGACGTCGGGGCCCTTCAGCGGCTGGATGCGCCCGACGAACAGCAGCATCGGCACGTCGGGCGACTCGCCGATCGCGGCACGGGCACCGGCGCGATCACCGGGCCCGAACAGTGCGTGCTCGACGCCGGGGGCGATGATCTCGATCTGGCCCTGCGGGTCGCCGTAGTGCCGGCGGAACTGCTGTTCTTCCTCGCGGCACGACACGCAGATCGCGTCGGCGCAATTGATCAGCTCGGCCTCGGCACGGTCTCGCCAGCCCGGCTCGGGGTCGCCTCCCTCGGCCTTCACGCGGGCGAGGGTGTGGAACGTCGACACGAACGGGATGTCGAGCTCGTGCTTGATCCGGTGCGCGACGAGCCCGCTCAACCAGTAGTTGGCGTGCACGACGTCGGCGCCCCCGTGGGCACGCAGGTCGTCGAGGACCCGATCGGTGAACTCGTCGACGACGTCGGCGAGCGCTTCTTTCGGCAGGTGGTGTGGTCCGGCGTCGATGTGCACGACCCGGTGGTTCGGCTCGACGAAGACCTCGGGCGGCAGGTCGGCGCGGTCGGCGCGGGTGTACGTCGTGCACTCGAGGCCTGCCTGGGCGAGCGACGACAGGAAGAGCCCGTTCCACTCGGTGAGCACCTTGTCGTCGAGCCCCGGGCGGGGGCGCTGCGACCGTGCGGCTCGGAGCGCAGCGACCGCGGCGCGCTCCAGAGCGGAGAGCGGTGCAGCACGAAGCCGTCGAGTGCGCGCCAGAGGTCGGGGTCGATCGCGATCGGAGCGGGCCCCTGCGCCGGTGCAGCCGTCTTGCCGTCGCGGCGGCCGCCGGGGGCCGCCCCGATTCCCGGGGTCGCGTA
>JAUHYJ010000668.1 GCA_030425785.1 Acidimicrobiia bacterium
CCAGGAGCGCTCGTTCAGTCTCATCAAGTCGAGGAGTTCCTCGCCTTCTGATGGCATGCGGCCGGAACCGGTCAGCAGATCGCAGGCGGCTTGCGATGGGGCGACGATTCTCAGGTCGTCAACAGTGTCGGTGCGCTCGAACACGACTCGGTCGAACGGCTCGACGATGAAGAGGTTGGCGTCGGCGTCAGCGTCGTGGGCGTCGAGGAACCTCATGGCCGTATCGACGTGGTCTGTGTAGACCGTTGCTTTCCCGGCCGGGGCAATGGGGGAGCGAGGCTGGGCGGCGAGCGATCCGGTGAGGGCGTAGGGCCACTTTGCCTTCTTCAGCTTCGCCACAACGTCGTCGAGTCCTCGTGGTGCGAGGAGCTCAGTCACGACGTTCGACTTGGTGAACGTGTGGTCCTCACTCCACCGTCGAATGCAGCCGGCCCAGTCGACCTCGATCACGCGTCCGCGGGCGTCCCGCGTCAGGAGAGCCTCGCGCTCGAGTAGTTCGATCACCCGCGCCAGTGTCGCCGGCGAGACGTCGGCGCGACCCGCGAGTTCGCGCACTCCGTACGGCGGACGGAAGTCGACGATCGCTCGCACCGCCCTGCCGGCGCTCCGACCGCGCAGGGTCTTCAGCGGTTGGGTGTCCGGCCACGGATCTCGATCGGCGCCGCGCGCGCTCACGAACACCGGTGGGTCGACGACCTGGAGCCAGACGTTGCCGGTCGTGTCGATCGAGCTGACACCGCGGTCGGCGAGGACAGCGCGAGTCCGCTCGCCGAGGTACGGCGCGACGGCCACCGACTCGGCGGGATCGTCGAGCGTGTCGACCAGCTGCACGGCGGCGAGCGGGGTGAGTGTCGCCTTCACGACGACCGTCAGTTCGCGAGCGACGCCGTCCCACGGCTCGACGCGGAGCGTCACGTCCCGACGGCGGCCGGACGGCCGGCCAGGCGCGCGCACGAGACGGGCCGTCCACGCTGACGGGAGCTGCTCGGCGAGCACGCCCTCGACGGCGCGAAGCGTTGTCGTCTCCGACGGTCGAGCCTTGCTCATGACGGTAATTCCCTCCCTGCAGAACGCGTAATTCACATTGCGAAGTTGGACTGTTTCAGAAAATCTGAGACAGCGCAATACGTGCGACGTATCTAACGGTTTCTCTAACGGACCAGGTCACAGCGTTCGATCCGAGCCGGCACCAATCGACACTCTGAGAGCGCGAAAGTCCAGCTAGATGATACGAAACGACACCAATCGACGCTGGTCAATATGGCCTCCCAACGGCTCATAACCCGAAGGTCGCAGGTTCAAATCCTGCCCCCGCCACCAAGTGAAGGCCCTGGTAGATCGCAAGATCCGCCAGGGCCTTCGTCGTTGTCTGGAGAGAGGCGTCAAACCTGTGTCAAACCGCTGATTGACGATCAGACCTGCCGTGCCGAGTCGTGCGGTGCATTGCCCGCCGAGAAGTGCGGCAACCGGAACTGGCTCAGCGCATGACGTGCGGTGTTGCACTCCGCGTGAGTTCTGCAACACACCAGCTAGTTGTGCTGTTGACCCCGTGACGGACTTGTGGCGTGGACACGGAGTTCCCCCAAGGTCAATGGCGTCGTCGGGCGTTCTCCGTCTCATGGGGTCACTGTCGATGCCGTGACTGAGGTCCGACTTCGGCGCCGTCAAGAGCCGCACCTCAGCGGCACGGAGTCTGAGCGAAGTCGACCGAAGTGCCAGTGAAGTCCACTGGTCGACGGTGGCGGCATGACCAACCAACTGACATACGCCGACATCGACACCGACACGGTCGCGACGGCGCCCTCGCCGGCTCCAACGACCTCAACCAGCGCCGAACGCCGGTCCGATCTGCCGTCCCGCGGCGGGCGTCGCCGGAGCCTCGCGTTGATCGGACTCGGACTCGTTGCAGTGGCCGCAGTCGGCGCTGCCGCCGTCGCAGCCGTCTCACGTGAGGCTGCCGAACCGGCCACGCCGCAGGCATCCGCCTCTGCGATCATCCAGGCCGAGATCGACGCCGCACTCGCGGCGCGGAACCCGACCAGTATCGATACGCCGCGATCGGCATCGGCGATCATCCAGGCCGAGATCGACGCCGCCCTGGCCGAACACGCGGCGGCGCCGGTCCGGCCGCCTGCCTATCTCATCGTTCAGAACGAGATCGACGCTGCGCTCGCAAGGAGCGCTGGTGATCAGGTCGAGGAGCGATCCGCGTCGGCGATCATCCAGGCCGAGATCGACGCCGCCCTGGCGGCCCGCAGCGGGGCGACCGCCGACTGAGGTCAGCTCTTGCGAATGGGCGCTTGACCAGGGGCTCCGCCGGCCTATGTCGCCCTTAAGTCGGGCGTGCAAGTCTGTGGCTGAGGACGGTGATCGTCCCGAGCTGGCCGAGGGAGAGCGATCTGATGGAGTTTCGAGTCCTCGGCAAGC
>JAUHYJ010000669.1 GCA_030425785.1 Acidimicrobiia bacterium
TCTTGGGGCGGTCCTCGTCGAGTTTGGCTTCCTTCTCGATCATCGACGCGACGACGAGCACCTCGTAGGGCGTCAGGCCGAGCTGCTGGGCGCCGATCTCGATGTCCTCCTGGTCACCGGCGACGCGCTCCATCAGCGCCGCCATCCGCTCGACGACCTGGGCCTCGTTGTCGGCGTTGGACACCTGGTACGTGTCGGGGAACAGCAGGCCCTCGAGCGAGGTCTGGCCCGGCTGCTGGAAGCGCGACGCGATCGACCCGTTCGTCGCCGCGGCGAGGAACTCGTCGCGGTCGAGGCGCGGCATCACCTCGGCCAGGCGATCGGCCATCTGTTCGAGCGTGAACCCCTCCGGGAACGTCACCCGCTGGTAGGTCTGGTCGGGCGGCGTGCGCAATCGGGCGAGGACGTTGCCCATGTGGTCGCCGCGACGGAGCTGGTAGAAGCCGCCGGCGACCTCGAGGCCGCCCTGGCGCTCGACGTACCAGCGGAACACCGACGCGTCGTCGACGAACCCCTCACGCTCGAGCCGGTCGCTCAACGACTGCACCGTGTCGAAGTCGTTGACCGTGAACGGCACCGGCTCGCTGAGCTCGCCATCGGGGCGCACCCGATCGAGGTACCACCAGCCCACGTACCCCGCGACGATCACCAGCACCGTCACCAACACGAGCGCCAGCCACACCGTCCACTTGACGATCCGGTTCTGGTGTCGCAGTGGTTCGACCGCCGGCACCTCGGCGACGTCGTCCCACTCGTCGACCTCCCAGTTCGACGGCGACCCCGTCGGTGCCGCGCGCTCGTCGGTGCGTTGGTCGAGCATCAGCGGCAGTCCGGATCGTCGCTGCGACCGAGGCGGTGGGCCCGGGCGTCGAGCCATGACTGGAGCATCACGGCCGCCGCCACCTTGTCGACCCGTTGCCGGCGTTGCACCCCGTCGAGCCCGGCCTCGATCATCGAACGCTCGGCCGTCACGGTGGTGAGGCGTTCGTCGTGCAGCTCGACGGGCACCTCCACCAAGGTAGCGAGCTGCTTCGCCATGGCGGTGGCAGCCTTCGACGACCGGCTCGGCGACCCGTCGAGGTTGATCGGCAGCCCGACCACGACCACCTCGGCCTCCTCGTCGCGTACGAGCTTCGCCAGCTCACGCAGGTCGTGGTCGCGCGACGTCGAACGCTGCAGCACGACCAGTGGTGACGCGATCGTGCCGGACAGGTCGCTGACCGCCACGCCGATCCGCTTCGAGCCCGGGTCGAGGCCGATGGCCCGGATGCCCGGGATGCGCGTCACGCGCCGGCGGCCCCACCCGCTGCCTCGGTGGCGATGCGCATCGCCTCGTCGAGACCGGACGGGTCCTTGCCGCCGGCCGTCGCGATGTCGCCCTTGCCACCACCGCCGCCGCCCACGGCGCGCGCGGCGTCCTTGATGAGATCGGCGGCCGGGATGCCCTCGTCGGGGCCGACCGCGGCAGCGAGCGACACGCCGCCCGACGGCGTCTCGCCCATGAGGGCGACACGTCGTACACCGTGCTGGCGCACCGCGACCGCGAGCTCGCGCAGGTCGCCCGCATCGAGACCGTCGACGCGTTGCACGACGACACCGTCGACCGCTGTGCCGGCGATCTCGCCGGCGCGGCCGGTCGCGAGCTGGCCCCGCAGCTGCTTCAGCTCGGCCTGGAGCGACTTGATCTCGTCGAGCTTGCGCTCGACACCATCGACCACGTCGCCGGTCGTGCCGACCAGCTTGCCGATGCGGGCCAACTTGGCTTCGTCGTGCTGCAGCAACGCCACCGACGCCTCGCCGGTGATCGCCTCGATGCGGCGCAGGTTCGAACCGATCGACGACTCGCTGACGACCTTGAGGGTGCCGATGTCACCGGTCGCCGACACGTGCGTGCCGCCGCACAGCTCGACCGACGGGCCGGCTTCGAGCACGCGGACGACCTCACCGTACTTGTCGCCGAAGAACGCGATCGCGCCGAGCGCCTCGGCCTCGGTCTTGCTGGTCTCGAACGAACGCGCCCGCTCGTTGCGCAGCGTCTCCGCGTTGACGAGTCGTTCGATCTCGGCGATCTCGTCGTCGGTGACCGACTCGTAGTGCGAGAAGTCGAACCGGAGCCGGTCGGGGCCGACCCACGATCCGGCCTGCTTGACGTGCTCGCCGAGCACCCGGCGCAGCGCCCAGTGCAGCAGGTGGGTCGCGGTGTGGTTGCGGCGGATTTCCTGCCGGCGCTCGCTGTCGATCGCCGCAGTAGCCGCGTCCCCGACGGTGACGAACCCCTCGATCACGGTGCCCACGTGCACGTAGAGATCAGGCGCGGGCTTGTGCGTATCGTCAATGTTGATCCGCCCTGTCTCGGTGCGAATCTCGCCGGTGTCGCCAATCTGACCGCCGGCCTCGCCGTAGAACGGCGTGCGGTCGAGCACGAT
>JAUHYJ010000670.1 GCA_030425785.1 Acidimicrobiia bacterium
CGAATCGAAGAACGCGACCAGCTCGTCGAAGCCATCGAGCGGCAGGACCTGGGCCACGTGCTGATCGGGCCGCACGACCACGAGCGCACCCTCGGCGCGATCGATGCCGCGCAGGTCGAACACGTCAGGCCCGGTGTCGAGGTCGGGGCAGAACCCCTTCTCGTAGTCGATCAAACCGTGGCGGCCCTTCCGCGGCCGCAGCAGGTCGGGCAGGTCGTTGATCGTCAGATCCCGGTGCGAGCACTGGAGCACGCCGCCCACGTCGAACACCGCGTCGATGTCGGCTCCTTCCGGGGTGTGGCGCGCGATCGGTGACGCCGGGTGGGTGGCGAGGCGATCGAGCAGCCGGCCGAAGCGTGAGTCGCCCGCCGGCGCCGCATCGTCCCCGAAGACGTACCACCGCCACCGCCCGTCGGCTCGGTGGACGTGGCCGAGGTGGAGCGGCTTGCCGTCGCCGAGACGCACGACCGGGGCCGAGTGGAAGCGCATCCCGACCGGGAACCCCTTGGCCAGATGCTGGTGTGCGTCCCCGCCGACGAGCGGGCCGGCGGTGTACCGGGTCGCGACACCCGCGGTGAACCTGCCGTGCTGCTGGAAGTACGTCTGGAACACGGCCGGGTCGACGCCGTCGTCGTCGGGCGACGACGACTTGGCACTCAGCAAGTCGACGAGCTCGCGGTCGAAGTCGATGAGCTGTTTCGCGACGCCCCATCGCTCGGCCGAGTAGGTGTGCAGCAACGCCGGATCGGCCTGCCCGCGCAACACCGCTGCGAGCTTCCAGCCGAGGTTGAACCCGTCGCGCATCGACACGTTCATCCCCTGGCCGGCCTTCGGGCTGTGGGTGTGGCACGCGTCGCCGGCGATGAACACACGGGGCAGTTGCTCTCCCTCGAGCCCGGCGGGCACGTCGTCGTACTTGTCGCACAGCCGCTGGCCGATCTCGTACACCGACCACCAGGCGACCTCGTGCACGTCGACCGTGTAGGGGGCGAGGATGCGGTTCGCCGCCTCGATCAGCCGCTCGACGGTGATCTCGTCACGCTGGATGCGCTCGCCCTCGCCGAGCGCGTCGAGCTCGATGTAGAGCCGGACGAGGTAGCCACCCTCGCGTGGGATCACCACCATGCTGCCCTCGTCGCTCGAGTGCACGATCACCTTGTAGCGGATGTCCGGGAAGTCGGTGACCGCGAGGACGTCCATCACGCCCCACGCCTGATTCGCCGCGTCGCCGACGAGCTCGCGCCCGATCGAGCGACGCACCTGGCTGCGGGCGCCGTCGCACCCGACGACGTACCGGGCACGGACCGTCTCGGACTCGCCGTCGTGACCCTCGTCGGCGCGCTCGAACCGCGCGACGACCGGATCGTGGCTGCCGGGTTCGGGCAGGTCGAGATCGACGAGCCGGCGCGAGTAGTCGGGCACGATCGGCCGCTCGGCGTTCCGCATCACCTCGAGGTACCGGTCGTGGACGCGGGCCTGGTTCAAGATGACGTGGGGCATCTCCGACAGGCCGGGCTCGACGTCGAGGATTCGGTCGTCGCGGCGGATGTGGTCCGGGCGGTCGGGGTCGGGCTCCCAGAACACGACCTCGTTCACCTGGTACGCCTCCTGTTCGATCAGGTGGGCGAACCCGAAGGCGTTGAACATCTCCATCGTGCGGCAGGCGATGCCGTCGGCCTGACCCAGTCGCAGCGGCCCGGGCTTGGCCTCGGCGAGGCACACCGAGATCTCGGGGAACGCCGCCAGCTGTGCGGCGAGCGTGAGCCCGGTCGGTCCGGAACCGACGATCAGGACGTCGACCTCGGACGGCAGCGGTCGGGGCGGCGCAGGCGGCGGCAGCGCGGCCTCGGGGTCCGCCACCGTGGGGTCGCCGGGTCGGAAGCCGTCGAGGTGGAACTGCACGCCGTCCACCGTTGCACGGCCGCCACCGACTCGCCTAGCGTTTTCTGCTGTGCAGAATCGACCGACCTACGCCATCGAGTCGGTCGACCGGGCACTGCGGTTGGCGGCGCTGCTGCAGCAGGAGGGATCGATCCGCGTCAGCGACGCGGCCGGCGTGCTCGGCATCTCGGTGTCGGGCGCCCACCGCTTGCTCGCGACCCTCGTGTACCGCGGCTTCGCCGAGCAATTCCCCGACCGGTCGTACGGGCCCGGCGGTGCGCTCCGTCCGGCGGAGCCGGCCGACGCCCCGGTCACACGCCTGCGCCAGGTGGGACCGCCACGCCTGCGCTCCCTCGTCGACCGGGTCGGCGAGTCGGCCAACCTGATGATCCGCGTCGGGTCCCAGGTCAGGTTCCTCTCGACGATCGAGGCCGACCGCGCCCTACGGGTCGGCGATCGCGCCGGCCGGTCGTTGCCCGCCCAACACGCGTCGGGTGGCAAGGCGCTGCTGGCCACACTCCCCCGCCGTGAGGTGGCGGCCCTG
>JAUHYJ010000671.1 GCA_030425785.1 Acidimicrobiia bacterium
CGGCCGAACAGATCGAGATCGACGGCTGGGACGAGGCGTTGGACGAGGCGCGGGGGTTGATCGCCGACACGACCTGATCGCCACCCAGGACGCCGTCAGCGCCGGGCCGAACAGATCGACGCCAACGGCTGGGACGAGACGCGCGGGTTGAGCGCCGACACGACCTGATCGCCACCCAGGACGCCGTCAGCGCCGGGCCGGGCGGAACAGCGAGTGGTAGAGCCCCGACAGGCTCAGCCGGAACGTCGCCAGCGCGAAGATCGCGCCGATCGCCACCGCGACCGGCAGCAGGATCGACAACCCGATCCGCACCTTGGCGTCGGTGAACGGCTGGAGGAGTCCGGCGTCGATCGGTGTGCCGTCGACGTGCAGGGTGCGCATCGGGTCCTCGAACTCGGGGCAGTTGACGTCGGTCTCGGAGACCCCGATCACCTCGTCGCCCCCGAAGTTCTCGATCGGGTCGGTGACCCGCGAGGTGAGCAAGCCGAGGTCCGGGTGGACGACCGCCGACACGAGGTAGCGCTCGCCGTCGTCGAGGTACTGGGCATCGAGCCCGTACCGGACGTCGATGCGGTCGTTGCGACGACCGAAGACGTACTGGCCCGGCTGACCGGCCCGGATCCGTTCGATCTCGAAGCGCACCGTGCGGTAGTCGCGATCGACGACCTCGCCGACGAACACGATCGCCGGCTGCGGCGGTGGCGTGCACCCTTCCGGGACCGGCACGAGCGGCTCCGCGGCGGCCGGAGCGACGCCGGACACCAGCGTTGCGAGCCCTGCGACGGCCACCTGCCACATGTCGAGACAACGTACTGGCGATACTGGTGGATGTGGGGTTCAACCCGTATCGGAAGTTCAAGGCCCGCCCGAGCGACTACGCCATGGTCGCGGCGGCGATGCTCGTCGCCGGCGCCCTCGTCGTGTGGGGCTTCCTCTGACCGTCCAGCGTCAGAAGGCCTCGGGGTAGTGGGTGAGGCGGACGCCCTCGATCGCGATCACGTCGAAGCGCATCTCGATGCCCGGGCCGTCGTGCTCGGCCTGGCGCAGCCAGCTCTCGGCCAGCCGCCGCACCTGGGCCTGCTTGGCGGGCGTGACCGCCGCCGCGGCACCGCCGTGGTCGGCCGAGCGCCGGGCCTTGACCTCGCACACGACGACGAGCGTGCCCTGCCGGGCGATGACGTCGAGGTCGCCGCGCAGTTCGGGCTCGGGCGCGCGCCATCCGGTGGCGATGATGTCGAAGCCGAGCGAGCGCAGGTGTCGGGCGGCCTGTGCCTCCCCCCACGCGCCGCGCGCCCGGTTGGAGAGGTCGCGGGTCAGAACTCGCGCTTCTCGCGGACCTTGGCAGCCTTGCCGATGCGGTCGCGGAGGTAGTACAGCTTGGCGCGACGAACGTCACCACGCTTGACGACCTCGATCTTCTGCACGGTCGGGGCGTGCAGCGGGAAGGTGCGCTCGACACCGACGCCGTAGCTGAGCTTGCGGACCGTGTAGGTCTCCTGCAGGCCGCTGCCCTGGCGACGGATCACGTTGCCCTGGAAGACCTGGACGCGCTCCTTGCCGCCCTCGACGACGCGGACGTGCACCTTGAGTTCGTCACCGGGGAAGAACTCGGGGATGTCGTCTCGCAACGAATCGTGGTCGATGATGTCGGTCGTCTTCATGGGTCTCGCCTCAGATCTTGGGCCCTCGGGCACACCAGTCGCCTCCGGAGGGGCGGATCAATGATACGGGAGGGGTGGGAACTCTTCCAACAGCGCGCGCTCATCATCTGAGAGACCGCCGCGCGTGTCGATCAGGTCGGGCCGGGCCGCGATCGTGCGGTGCAGCGCCTGCGCGTGCCGCCATCTCGCCACCCGGGCGTGATCGCCCGAGCGCAACACGTCGGGAACCTCCCAGCCACGGAAGTCGGCCGGGCGGGTGAAGTGCGGCTCCTCGAGCAGCCCGTTCTCGCCGAAGCTCTCGGTGACGGGGCTCTCGGCGTTGCCCATCGCACCCGGGAGCAGCCGGGTCACGGCCTCGACGACCAGGCACGCGGCGACCTCGCCGCCGTTCAGCACGACGTCGCCGATGCTCAGCTCGTCGTCGACGAGATGCTGCCGGACCCGATGGTCGACGCCCTCGTAGCGGCCGCACAGCAGGCTGAACCCGTCGGTCGCCGCGAGATCGCGCGCCATCGCCTGATCGAAGGTCCGTCCGCCGGGGCCGAGCAGGAACAGTGGGCGCGGCGGGTCGGCCGCCTCGACCGACGCGAACAGCGGCTCGGGCTTCATGAGCATCCCGGCGCCTCCGCCGAACGGCGCGTCGTCGACGGTTCGGTGCACGTCGTGGGTGTGTTCGCGCGGATCGTGCAGTCGCAGGTCGAGCAGGCCGTGCTCGCGTGCCTTGCCGAGCAGGCTGTCGGCGCAGAATCCGTCGACCAGGCC
>JAUHYJ010000672.1 GCA_030425785.1 Acidimicrobiia bacterium
CCAGGACGCCGGCGACGAGGTCCAGCAGCTCGCCGAGCTGCTGCAGGCGCCCGTGACGACGCGCCGGATGGGGCACGGGGTCGTCCCGACCGCGCACCCGCTGTTCGCACACCTCGCCATGGGACACCGGCTGTGGGCACACGCCGACGTCGTCATCGCCATCGGGTCCCGACTCGAGTGGCCGCTGCTGCAGTGGGGCACCGACGACGAGCAGACGATCGTCAAGATCGACATCGACCCCGACGAGCTCGACCGCCACGACGTCGGCACCATCGGCGTGACCGGCGACGCCGCCGAGGTGGCTCGGGCGCTGCATGGCGCGCTGGCGCCGGCCGGACAACGCCCGGACCGCACCGACGAGGTCGCGGCGTTGCGACACACGTACCTGGCCGAGATCGACCACTTGCGGCCGCAGCTCGATCACCTCGCAGCGGTGCGCGACGTCCTGCCCGACGACGGCGTGGTGGTCGAGGACGTGACCCAGCTCGGCTTCGCCGCCCAGCTCGGCTTCGACTTCCGCGGGCCACGCACGTTCCTGTCGAGCGGCCCGGCCGGCACGCTCGGAGCCGGCTACGCCCAGGCGCTCGGCGCACAGCACGCGCTGCAGCCATCGGGTCGGCGGGTCGTCGCCCTGTGCGGCGACGGCGGGTTCCTCTTCACCGGCAACGAGCTCGCCACGGCCGTGCAACACGAGATCCCGCTCGTGGCGATCGTCGTGAACGACGGGGCGTACGGCAACGTCAAGCGGATGCAGCAGCAGAAGTTCGGCGACGACCGCACGATCGCGTCGACACTCCGGAACCCCGATTTCGTCGCCTACGCCCGCAGCTTCGGCGCGGTTGGGATGCACGCCGACGACGACCGAGAGCTGCGCATCCGGCTCGACGAGGCGTTCTCGATCGACGCACCGGTCGTCATCGAGCTCGCCGCCGGGCCGATGCCCGACCCGTGGCCGCACTTCATCCTCGGCCCGGCCCGCGGCGCGTCGTCGTGAACGGTGGACCGACCATCACCGCGCTCGAGTGCGGCTGGCTGACCACGCAGGAGCGCACCCTCGTCGACGGCGGTTCGACCGACCCGCTCCGCATCCCGATCCCGGCCTGGCTGGTCCGCCACCAGCAGGGCGACGTCGTGTTCGACACCGGCCTCATGCCGGCGTTGGCCGACGATCCGGGCGCACTCGGACGGTACGCGAAGTACTTCTCGGCCGAGATGACGGCCGGTGACTCGGTCGCGGCCCGGCTCGGCGACCACGACGTCGACCCCGACGGTTCGATGACGGTCGTGCTCTCGCACCTCCACTTCGACCACGTCGGCGGACTGAGTGCGCTGCCGAACGCCAGGGTCGTGGTCCACGCCGACGAGTGGGGCGTCGCGCAGTCGGGCGACGGCACCTACGACCGCGAGCTCTACGACCTCGGCCACGACGTGCTCACGGTCGACGGCGCCCACGACCTGTTCGGCGACGGGTCGGTCGTCACGATGCCCACTCCCGGCCACACCTGCGGCCACCAGTCGCTCCGCATCACGAACGACGACGGCGTCACGATTCTGACCGGAGACGCCTGCTACTTCACCCACACCCTCGACGACGAGATCCTGCCGCCCTTCGGCCACGACCTCGACCAGCAGCGACGTTCGCTCGCACTGCTGCGTACCGAACGCGACCGAGGCGCCCGCATCCTCCCCGGCCACGACGCCGCGGCGATGCGATCGATGCAGCGCACCTGACCGATCTCGAACGACTCGGCGTGCGCTGTGTGCCGGTTCCTGCGTAGGTTCAGACGCCGTTCGTCGTCGGCGATCTGCGTGGTCGCTCAGCCGACGATTGCGTCGTGAACCCGGTCGAGGCGCTACGTGTCAGAGGCTGGCCGGGCGTGCTGGACGACGAGGCCATGGACTGCGATGCCGAGACCCCATCCGATCGGAACCCAGAGCGACCACCGGGACCACAGGTCGCCGGTCAGGCCGGCAGCGAAGTTGATCAGCAGGTTGACGAGGAAGATGGCGGCCGTGGAGATGACGAAGACTGCGGCGTGGACTTGGACGGCACGCACCTGCTCGGCGTGGCCGACACCGAGGGCCATTGCTTGGTCGTGGTGCTGTGAGGTAGCGGGTGCTGAGGTTGACATGGGGTGTCCTTTCGCTCGGGTGAGCGATGGTGCGTTCATGGTGCCGACGGGTCAGATGTGGCCGTCGAAGTGACCGTGCCGAGGTCGTCAGGGCTGGGGGTGAAGAGGTCTTCGATGGGGGCGCGGAACACGTGGGAGAGACGGAACGCGAGCGGCAGGCTCGGGTCGTAGCGACCCTTCTCGAGTGCGTTGACGGTCTGGCGGCTGACGCCGAGGAGGTCGGCCAAGTGGGCCTGGCTCCAACCATTGACCGCCCGGAGCTCTTTCAGTCGGTTCTGCATCAGCGCAACC
>JAUHYJ010000673.1 GCA_030425785.1 Acidimicrobiia bacterium
CTCGCTCGAGCTCGTGCGCATGTGCGCGACGGCGCGCGTGCTCATGCCCAAGGCCACCGTGCGCTTGTCCGCGGGCCGCACGAAGCTCGGCCGCGAGGCCCAGCTGCTCTGCTTCATGGCGGGCGCCAACTCGATCTTCTACGGCGAGAAGCTGCTCACCACCGACAACCCCGACGTCGACGAGGACCGCGAGCTGCTCGACGCCGCGGGCCTCAAGCCCCTCGCCCCCTACGCGAGCCCCGACCCCACCGTGCAAGCCACCCGCGAGCGTGGACCTCGGCCTCGCACGCGGCTGAGCGTAGTCGAGCCCGGCCGCTAGTCCCCCCCTCCCCACGGGGAGGGGGCCAGGGGGAGGGGTCGCCCCCGAGCTCGTCCGAGGTGCGAGCCGTCACGGTCCCCGAGCCTGGTCGCGCCGCGGCCGAGGCGTTCGTCGCGGAACATCTGTCACCGGTTGTCCGGGGCCCGGTGGCGGGGTCGGAGCGGTTCCGTGGCGGCCAGGCAGCCGCTGACGCTGCCCTCGCGGGCTACGACGTCACCGGGTACCGCCGTCGCCGCAACGAGGTGTGGCCGCCCGAGCGGCGCGGTGCGTCGGCACTGTCGCCGTACATCCGCCACGGTCTGTTGCCGCCGCGGCGCGTGTGGGATCACGTTGCGGGCGGCGCCTCCGGCGATGTCCGCAAGTTCCGCGACGAGTTGCTCTGGCAGGAGTTCGCGCGCCACTGGTACGCACGACTGGGCACCGGGACACGCCAGGGGGTCCGACGCGAGCTGGCGGGCAGCGACCGGCCGGGCTGGGACCGCTCGATGGCGTGCGTCGACCTCGCGGTCGGCGAGCTCGAACGCGACGGGTGGCTCGTCAACCAGACCCGCATGTGGCTGGCGAGCGAGTGGGCGGTCCGCAACGGCACCTGGTGGCGCCACGGCGAGGACGAGTTCTTCACCCACCTGCTCGACGGGTCGCGGGCCGCCAACCGGCTGGGCTGGCAGTGGACGACCGGCGTCGGCTCGTCGAAGCACTACGGCTTCAGCCGGTGGCAGGTGAACAAGCGCGCGCCCGGCCTCTGCGACACGTGCGCACACCGGCACGACTGTCCCATCGAGCACTGGCCCGACGATCAGCGGTTCGTCGAGGTGGAGCGGCCGACGACCAGCGACGATCTGCTCGGCCCGGACGCGGTGAGCGGGGACGACGGCGTCGAGGCGGTGTGGCTGACGGCCGAGTCGTTGGGTGACGACGACCCGGCGCTGACCGCTCACCCCGACCTGCCGGCCGTCTTCGTGTTCGACACGCCCTTGCTCGACCGGTTGCGGCTGAGCGCGAAGCGGCTGGTCTTCCTGGCCGAGACGCTCGCCGAGCTCGGCACGCGCCGCCCGGTCGAACTCCACGTCGGTCGCCCGGCCGACGCGCTCGTCGGGCGTCCGGTCGCCGTCACGCATGCCCCCGTGCCCGGATTCGCCCACCACTCCGGCGCAGTGCGGCCGGCCGAGGTGCACCCCTGGCCGTGGCTCGTCGCACCGACCAGCCGGAACGTCTCGAGCTTCACGGCGTGGCGGCGATCGTCCAAGATGCCCTGAGTACCCCCGACCCGGACGGGTTGCGGGTCGCGCGTCACAATGGCGCCATGACACGACACGAGGTGAGCGACCCGAGCACGGTGGGGATGGACCCGGAGCGACTCGACCGGATCGAGCCCGCGATGCAGACGTACGTCGACCGCGGCGTGGTACGCGGCATCAGCACGATCGTCGCCCGGCGCGGCGAGGTCGTCCACCGCAGCCTCCACGGCCATCGCGACGCCGAGGCCGGTGCGGCGATGGCCGACGACACGATCTTCCGCATCTACTCGATGACCAAGCCGATCGTGTCGACGGCGCTGATGCTGCTGCACGAGGAAGGCCGATTCCAGGTCGAACAACCGGTCGGCTCGCTGCTGCCAGCGTTCGGCGCCATGCCGGTCCTGCAGGCCGACGGGTCGCTCGTCGACGCCGTACGGCCGATCACGATCGGCGACCTGCTGGCCCACACCAGCGGGCTCACGTACGACTTCATGCTCGACAACCCGGCCGCTCAGCTCTATCGCGACCACCGGGTCATGCACGACGCGACGCGCACCCTGGACGAGGTCGTCGACCTGATCGGCTCGCTGCCCCTCGGGTTCCAGCCAGGCGAGCGCTTCCACTACTCGGTCGGCATCGACGTCGCCGCGCGCGTGATCGAGATCCTCGCCGACCAACCGCTCGGCGACTTCCTGCACGAGCGCATGTTCGAGCCGCTCGGCATGGCCGACACCGCATTCGGCGTCCCCGACGACCGGCTTGATCGGCTTGCCGCGATGTACGGGCTCCCCGACCTCGTCGGCGAGGGCTACCACGCCGGCAACCTCGTCGAGGCCGCGCTGGCCGGCTTCAACGAGCGGATC
>JAUHYJ010000674.1 GCA_030425785.1 Acidimicrobiia bacterium
CGCCGCCACCGCTCGCGCCGTCTCGACGGCGACGGCGACACCGGCGGCGTTGTCGGCGGCACCGTTGCACACGACGTCGTCAGCCGTCGGGTAGCGGCAGTTCTCGCCGAGATGGTCGTAGTGCGCGCCGACCACGACGTACTCGTCGGCCAGGTCGGTGCCGGGCGCGACGGCGACCACGTTCGTGCCGACGTCGAACGGGTGCTCGAAGGTGTCGTACCCGGCGAGCGGCTCGGCGAACGTGGACAGTTCGTCGACGAGCACCTGCCGGGCGAGTTCGCTCCCGATCGTGCCGTTGTCGCGCCCGGCGAGCAGATCGTCGGCGAGTTCTTCGGTGAGCGGGAACGCCGACGCCGGCGATGCCTCCCCGCCGACGGGGGCGGTCTCCGACACGGCATCGGTCGCATCGGGCCCGCCGGCCCGCGGGGTCGTGTCCGGTGGCACGGTCGTCGGCGCACCGTCCGAAGCGGTCGGGGCGGTGCCGGCCGAGCCTGTGCTCGTCGAGTCCGTGTCGGTCGCGACGGTGCCGGTCGAGCCGGCGGTCGGTGCCGCATCGCCGCTGCAGGCGGCGGCCACCGCCAGCACCGCACAGATCGCGACCGCCCTCACGGGCGCGACACTACGGCTGGTAGACGCCGAAGACGTCGCGCAGGGCGTCGCTGACCTCGCCGAGGGTGGCGCCGGCACGCAGCGCCTCCTTCATCGGGTACAGCAGGTTGTCGTCACCCTCGGCCGCGGCGCGGACGGCGGCGAGGCGATCGGAGATCGCGGCGCCGTCCCGACCGGCCTTGAACGCTGCGAGGCGTTCTTTCTGGGCAGGCTCGAGGGCCGGGTCGATCGGGAACACGTCGGGTTCGGGGTCGTCGTCGGTGGTGAACTTGTTGAGGCCGACGATCACCCGCTCGTCGTCGTCGATCGACTTCGTGTAGTCGTAGGCCGCGTTCATGATCTCGTCCATCTGGTAGCCCTGCTCGATCGCGGCGACGGCGCCTCCGAGTTCGTCGATCCGCTCGATGTAGCCCCACGCTGCGGCCTCGACCTCGTCGGTGAGTGACTCGACCAGGTACGACCCGGCGAGCGGGTCCGGGGTGTCGGTCACGCCGGATTCGTAGCCGATGACCTGCTGGGTCCGCAGGGCGAGCCGAGCGGCGTGCTCGGTCGGCAACGACAGCGCCTCGTCGAAGCCGTTGGTGTGGAGTGACTGCGTGCCGCCCATCACCGCCGCCAGCGCCTGGATCGCGACGCGCACGACATTGTTCATCGGCTGCTGCGCGGTCAGCGTCGAACCGCCCGTCTGGGTGTGGAATCGCAGCATCGCGGACTTGGGATCCTTCGCCCCGAAGCGCTCGGTCATGATGCGGTGCCACATGCGTCGGCTCGCCCGGAACTTGGCGACCTCTTCGAAGAAGTGGTTGTGACCGTTCCAGAAGAAGCTGAGCCGCGGCGCGAACGCGTCGACGTCGAGGCCCGCGGTGACCGCCGCCTCGACGTAGGCGATGCCGTTGGCCAGGGTGAATGCGATCTCCTGCGCCGCGGTCGAACCCGCCTCGCGGATGTGATAGCCCGAGATCGAGATCGTGTTCCAGCGCGGGATGTGCTCGGCGCAGTACTCGAAGATGTCGGTGATGATCCGCATCGACGGGCGGGGCGGGTACACGTAGGTACCACGGGCGATGTACTCCTTGAGCAGGTCGTTCTGGATCGTCCCGGAGATCTTCGCCGCGTCGACGCCTTGCTCCTCGGCGACCAGTTCGTACATCAGCAGCAGGATCGCCGCGGTCGAGTTGATCGTCATCGACGTCGTGACCTGGTCGAGCGGCAGCCCCGAGAGCAGGGTGCGCATGTCGTCGAGCGTGTCGATCGCCACGCCGACCTTGCCGACCTCGCCCTCCGCGCGGGGGTGGTCGGAGTCGTACCCCATCTGCGTCGGCAGGTCGAACGCGCACGACAGCCCGGTCTGGCCGGCGTTCAGGAGGAAGTGGAACCGTTCGTTGGTGCTGGCGGCGTCCCCGAAGCCCGAGTACTGCCGCATCGTCCAGAGCCGTCCGCGGTACATCGACGGGTACACGCCGCGTGTGAACGGGGGCTGGCCGGGCAGACCGAGCCGCTCCGTCGGATCCCAGTCGGCGAGATCGTCGGCGGTGTAGAGCGGCTGGATCTCGATGCCGGAATCGGTGCGGCGTGCCGGTTCGTCGGGTTGGTCGGCCATGCGAGCAGCGTAGGGCTGCCACTCGTCGGCGAACCACTCCCACGGCGTGGCCCGCTCGGCCGATGGCGCGATCAGCTTTCGTTACGCTACGTTACGTAAATGACCGATCGACGATACGGCGCCGTGGTGGCGCTGCGACTCCTGCCCGCCTGGCTGGCGCTCGATCGCGACGAGCGCAACCGACGGGCCGCGCCGATGCTCG
>JAUHYJ010000675.1 GCA_030425785.1 Acidimicrobiia bacterium
CACCATGACCAGATGATCGACATCCCGTTTCGGCACGGCACGCTCGACACGCCGATCTGGCGCGCCCGCACGGTCGCGCGGGACAAGGTCGCGCTGATCGACGGCGACGTCCACCGCACGTACGGCGAACTGTCCGACCGGATCGACCGGATCCGGGGCGGGTTGCTCTCGCTCGGCCTCGAACCCGGCGACCGGGTCGCCGGGTTGGCCCTCAACTCGGCCGCGCACTTCGAGGCGTGGACGGCGATCCCGACCGCGAACCTGATCTTCAACGACCTCAACTTCCGGCTCGCGCTCCCCGAGCTCGAGTTCATCGTGAACGACTCCGCGGCCCGGATCCTGTGTGCCGACGCCCGCCACTGGGACGTCGCGAACGAGCTGCTCGCGCGCTGCGAGTCGCTCGAGCGACTCGTCTGGATGGACGAGGGCGACGCCCCCGGCGATGACGTCGTCACGTGGACCGACCTCGCCGGCCACGCCCCGACGCCGGTCCCCGCCGATCTCGACGCCGACTCGCCGGCCGCCCTCGTCTACACCGGTGGCACGACCGGACTACCGAAGGGCGTCGTGCAGACCCACGGCAACCTCGTGGTCAACGCCAAGCACATGTTGTGGGCCAACCCCTTGTTCGTCGACGACCGGTTCCTCCACCTCACGCCGATGTTCCACTCGGCCGGCGTGGCGAACATGTACGCCCAGACGTTCGTCGCCGGCGTCCACGTGATCTGCCCCGGCTTCGACCCCGACCTCGTCGGCCGGATGATCGAGGAGCACGAGATCACCGTCTGTGTGCTCGTCCCGACGATGATCAACATGTTCCTCAACCACCCCTCGACGCCCGACCGCGACCTGTCCACGTGGCGCCTCTGCCTGTACGCGGCCTCGCCGATCCCGCCGGCGTTGCTGCGACGGGCGATGGACGAACTGCCGTGCGACTTCACCCAGGGCTACGGCATGACCGAGATGAGCCCGCACTGCTGCCAGCTGTCGATCGACGACCACCGGCGCGGGGTGACGGGCGACGACCCGATCGCCACCCGCCGGCTCCAGAGTTGCGGCACGCCGTGCATCGGCGTCGACGTCGAGATCCGCCGCGACGACGGCTCGGTGTGCCCGCCCGGCGAGGTCGGCGAGATCACCGTCCGCGGCCCCAACATGATGCCCGGGTACTGGAACCGGCCCGACGAGGACACCAAGGTCTTCACCGACGACGGGTGGTACCGCACCGGCGACCTGGCCTCGATGGACGACGGCGGGTACGTCTTCATCGTCGACCGGGCGAAGGACATCATCATCTCCGGCGGCGAGAACGTGTACACGACCGAGGTCGAGAACGCGCTCGCCAGCCACCCGGCCGTGCTCGAGCTCGCCGTGTTCGGCGTCCCCCACGACCAGTGGGGCGAGGCCGTCCACGCCGAAGTCGTCCTGAAGTCGGGCGCCGCCGCGACCGAGGACGAGTTGATCGCCCACTGCCGCGCCTCGATCGGCGGGTTCAAGGTGCCCCGGCACATCGTCGTGCGCGACGAACCGCTCCCGAAGTCGGGCGCCGGCAAGATCCTCAAGCGCGAGGTGCGCGCCCCCTATTGGGCCGGACACGACCGTGCGGTCACGTGACCGAGCGGGCACACTGAGACCATGAAGGATCTGCTCGACGACATCGATCGCTGGCGCCACGACGGCAAGCGGGTCGCGCTCGCACGCGTCGTCGACATCGAGGGTTCCGGGCCCCGCGACCCGGGCGCAGCGATGGCGGTGAACGAGCTCGGCGAGGTGATCGGCAGCGTCAGCGGCGGGTGCGTCGAGGGTGCCGTCGTCACCGAGGCGCTCGGCATCCTGCAGGGCGAACGCGACGCCGGCGTGATCACGTTCGGGTACAGCGACGACGAGGCCTTCGCGGTCGGGCTCACGTGCGGCGGCACGATCCGCCTGTTCATCGAGGAGCTCGACTGGTGAGCGACCCGATCTACGCGACGCTGGCCACGGCGATCCGCGCCGAGGCGCCGGTCGCACTCGTCACCGTGATCGAGGGCGACGACGTGGGCGCCAAGCTGCTCGTCCGACCCGACGCCGAGCCGCTCGGCTCGCTCGGCCATCCCGAGCTCGACCGGGTCGCCCATCGCGACGCGCTGGCCGAGCTCGAGGCGGGCCGGTCGGGCGTTCGCCATTACGGCCCCGCCGGCGAGACCACCCCCGAGGACCTCGTCGACACCCCGCTCGTGCGCGTGTTCGTCGAGTCGTGGGCGCCGCCGCCGCAGATGTGGATCTTCGGTGCCGTCGACTTCACGGCCGCGCTCGCCAAGGTCGCCAAGGTGCTCGGCTACCGGGTCACCGTGTGCGACGCCCGCGAGATCTTCGCGACCCGACGCCGATTCCCGATGGCCGACGAGGTCCGGGTCACGTGGC
>JAUHYJ010000676.1 GCA_030425785.1 Acidimicrobiia bacterium
GCGCGGTCGCTGTCGTGGGCGACGAGATACCAGCGGGTGCCGAGCGAGACGAGCTGACAGGGTTCGACGTAGCGGTTCGTCTCGGTGCCGTCGGCGGCGATGTAGTCGAACGCCAGACGCACCTGGTCGCGGCACGATGATGCCACGGTGTCGAGGAGCGAGAGTTGCGGCGCATTGTTGTCCATCGGTGTGGTCGGCGCGGTGGCGGAACGGATGGTCTCGGCGCGGGCCCGTTGTTCGGGGCCGAGCATGGCGAGCACCTTGGTGAGGGCCCCGAGTGATGCCTCCGCGAGTTCGCTGGTTCCGCACGCTGCCGAGTGGAGCGCTGCCGCGAGCGCGGTGGATTCGTCGTCGTCGAGCAACAGGAGCGTGCGTCCGGCGGTGGGGCCGAGGCGGTAGCCGCCGTCGATGCCCCGATCGGACTCGACCGTGTAGCCCAGCTCACGGAGCCGTTCGACGTCGCGGCGCAGGGTTCGCTCGGAGATCTCCAGGCGGGCGGCGAGGTCGCGGCCGGGCCAGTAGCGGCGCCGCTGCAGCAACGACAGCAGCCGAAGGGTTCGAGCGGCGGTATCGGCCATGCCCGAGTATCGGCCGAATAGCGGCCGGAAACTGACCGGAAGTCGCCTCAGGCTGCGTGCTGTACATCCACCATCGATCAGGAGCAGCACATGTCGATCATCACCACCACCCATCTCAACTTCCGCGGCGAGGCCCGAGCGGCGCTCGAGTTCTACCAGTCCGTGTTCGGCGGCGAGCTGTCGGCATTCACCTACGAAGACGCCCATAGCGTCGGGGATCCGTCCGAGGCGCAGCAGATCATGTGGGGCCAGGTCATCGCAGACAACGGCTTCCACGTGATGGCCTACGACGTCCCCTCGAGTCGGTCGTTCGAGCGCGGCGACGGGTCGTTCTTCGTGTCGGTGCGGGGCGAGTCGGCCGACGAGGTCGCCGCACTGTGGGCGAAGCTCTCCGACGGAGCGACCGTCGTGCAAGAACTCGGTCCTGCAGGATGGTCGCCGCTCTACGGGATGCTGAGCGACAGGTTCGGCATCGTCTGGGTCGTCGACGTCGCCGTCGAGTACGACGCAGGCTGACCGGACGACCGGGTACTTGACCGTCAGCGCGGCCAGCGACACGATTCTCCATGGCACAGGCGCCGGGACCATCCGTCCCCGCGTCGGCATCGGAACTCGCTGCTGTCTGGAAGTTCGGGTATCCGATGTACCACGCCGAGAGTCGGGCGCAGTGGCGCGATCGAGCACCACCACACCGCCGAGCGGGGCGTGTGGTTGTGCTCGTGGCGATCGGGGTCCGGCAGGCCGACGCCTTCGGCCCGGCCGCCGTGTGACGTCGGGGTCAGCGACGAATCGAACGCTCGCCGCCGTCGTCGCTACGACGCCGGGACACGCATGAGGGCCAACGGCACGTGGTGCTGCCCGGCGTGGACGTCGCGGTCCCGTAGCGAGGCCTGCGACACCGGTCGCGGGAACGAGATCTTCACCACGTGAAGCGACGGGATCCGGAAGATCCGGACCGTCGCTGCGTCGACCCGATACAGCTCGGCGATCGTCCGCTCGTCGATGAACGACTCGTCGGCGACCGCGTCGTAGCCGTGAGCGTCGCACATGAATAACTCCATCGTCACCCAGAACGGTCCGGCGTTCTTCGAGCGCACCTCGAGCGCCAGGTCGGCGATCGTCGGTCGGTCGTCGGCGTCAGCCACGACGGGCTCCGTACTCGATGCGGAACATGTCCGTCGGGCCGACGCTGTCGACGACGTGGTTCAGCACGAACTCGTACGTCGGCCCGCGCTCGGACTCGGCCGGTGACGTCGCGAACGCCAGGCTCGGCAGGTAGTGCATGTCGGGCGTCGGCAGGTGCAGCATCAGGGGGTTGGCCACTTTGGCGACCGCCGTGGCCGTCGCCTGGTCGGCGGCGTGCACGAGCAACATCACGCCGACTTCGCGCGGCGGGCCGGACTCGGGTTCCAGCTCGTCGAGCACGGCGTTGTAGCCGTACAGCCGGAGATCGAACGCATAGTCGTCGTCGGTGAGGCCAAGCGTCTGCCTGACCCGCGAACGGATCGTGCGTTGCATCAGGCGGGCCCAGCGATCGATGTCGCCCAGGATCACCGGGTCGCGGATCGCCGAGAACGACATCGTCTCGTACCCGGCGATGCGCGCGCCTTCCAGCTTGATCGTGTGCTGGTCGGCGACGTGGAATTGCGAGCCCTCGACCCGCACCGTCCGGTCGTCGAGCGCCCGGTACTCGGCACGACGCACGTCGAGCGTGCCGTCGGGCTCGCGCATCTCGAACGGATCGACCGTCTCGTAGAGCATGTGGGCCGCGATCAGGGTCGGGGTGCAGACGCTGGCCGGGTCGAGCGGTTCGATGGTGAACCC
>JAUHYJ010000677.1 GCA_030425785.1 Acidimicrobiia bacterium
CCGGTGTCCACGTGGCGGCGTCGACCAGGTCGGCGACGGCGGCGCCGTCGTCGACCTGCGCCAGGCCCTCCGCGACCGCCGCCGCGCCGACGGCGATGGCGACCTCGCGGGCGACCGCGGGAGCATTGACGACCGGCGGGAGCAGGCGTCTTGGCCCGGCATCGGCCGTCCCGATCGAGATCCGGGCGAGGGCGTCGGCGGCCGCGGTGAGCATGCCGTCCGAGACCAGGCGCGCCCGTACCGCGACGGCGCCGAGACCGATGCCCGGGAACACGTAGACGTTGTTCACCTGCGCGATCTCGTGCACGGTGCCCCGATGTCGGACGGGCGTGAACGGGCTGCCCGTCCCCACGACCGCACGCCCGTCGGTCCATGCGATCACGTCGGCGGGGATCGCCTCGGCGCGCATGGTCGGGTTCGACAGCGGCAGGACGATCGGCTGGCCGACCGCGGCGGCCTGGGCCCGCACGACCTCCTCGGTGAAGAGTCCGGGCTGGCCCGTGACGCCGACGAGGGCGTGCGGGCGGCAGCGCTCGACGACCTCGAGCAGGTCGATGCGACCGTCGGCGTCGCGATCCCAATCGGCGACCTCGTCCCAGGTGCGGACGTACGGTCGTTGGAAGTCGTGCAGGTCGGACATCCGGTCGTGGAGCAGCCCGTGGCGATCGACGAGCCAGCACCGTCGTCGGGCCTCGTCGACGTCGAGGCCGGCGGCGACGAGCATGGCGACGACCTGGTTCGCGATGCCGGTACCCGCCGACCCGGCGCCGACGATGACGAGGCGCAGTGCATCGAACGATTCGTCGCTCGTGCCCATGCCGGCGGCGATCGCCGCTGCCGTGACCACCGCGGTGCCCTGGATGTCGTCGTTGAACGAGCAGATCGAGGTGCGATGCCGCGCGAGCAGACGGTGCGCGTTGACCTGCGCGAAGTCCTCCCACTGCACGAGGGCGTTCGGGAGCCGTCGGCGGACGGCGTCGATGAAGGCGTCGACCAGCTCGTCGTACTCGTCGCCACGCACGCGCTGGCTCCGCCACCCCAGGTAGAGCGGGTCGGAGAGCAGGCCGTCGTTGTCGGTGCCGGCGTCGAGCAGGACCGGCAGGGTGCGCATCGGCGCGATGCCGCCGACCGCGGTGTACAGCGCCAACTTGCCGATCGGGATGCCCATCCCGCCGACGCCGAGGTCGCCGAGGCCGAGGATGCGCTCGCCGTCGGTCACGACGACGACGTCGATCTCGTGGTCGCCGACGATCCGATCGAGCAGCTCGTCGATGCGGTGGCGGTGGGGCCACGACAGGTACAGGCCGTGCTCTTGGCGGTAGATCCGCGACCACTGCTGGCACGCCAGCCCGACCGTCGGTGTGTACACGATCGGCAGCAGTCGTTCGAGCTCCTGGCGCAGATAGGCGTAGAACAACACGCTGTTGCGCTGCTGGAGGGCGCGGAGGAACACGTGCCGTTCGAGGTCGTCGGGCTTCTGGTCCTCCTCGTGCGCGACCCGGGCGAGCTGCGTCGCCAGGTCTTCGACGGCAGGCGGCAACAACCCGTGGAGTCCGAGGAGGTCTCGCTCCTCGGCGGTGAAGGCCGTGCCCTTGTTGCGGTACCGGTCGGCCAGGATCGCTTTGCCGGAGGTCGCCACACGGCGATCCTAGGTGACCCGCCGGCGCGGCCGACCGGGTCAGCCGCGCAGGATCCGGCGCTTCTCCTGCTCGAACTCCGCGTCGGTCAGGGCCCCGCTGGCGCGGAGCTGCGCCAACCGTTCGAGCTGCCCGACCCGGTCGTCGGCGGCGCCTTGACCGGGTCGGGCGGCACCGCCGACCGTGCCGTCGCCATCGAGATCCATGCCGGTCATCTGTTCGAGTCGCGCGAGCTGCTCGGGCGGCACCTGACCGATGTCGCCGACGATGTTGACCTGTTGGGGCGGCGATCCGCCGAGGAGTCCCGTCAGGTCCGCCGAGCCGGATGCCCGGCCCATCGACGCCGCCTGCTGCTCGGCGATCTGCCGGGCGCGGTCGTCGTTGGTGGGCATGGCGTCGAAGTCGACCTTGACCTTCGACGGATCCCGCTCGTCGACCGTGACCGGCACCGTGAGCCCGGGCTGCGGCCACTTCTTGCGGGGTGCGATCTGGTGGGTCTCGGCCGGATACGGCTCACGCCCGTCGATCTGCACCACGAGGTGCATCCGGCAGTTCTGCCACCGTCCCTCGCCGTTGTGGCGCGAGCAACTGACGATCTGCGCCGTCCCCTCGACCGACTTCCGCTTCCCGAACAGTCCCATCGCCGCAACCGTAGCGATCCGACCACCGAGGCTGGGTCGCATATGGGCGCCGTCGCGCGACCACCCCGTGGCCTGCGAGGGGTCGTCAGGTGTTCATCGCGAGCACGGCGCCGCCGTCGATGC
>JAUHYJ010000045.1 GCA_030425785.1 Acidimicrobiia bacterium
CGCACCCGCTGCCACCTGGTGTCGCGCGGACTGAGGCAGGCGACCGAATAGCCGTCGGTCATGGTCGCCCCGTAGTCGTAGCTCGTGCGGTGCACGACGCGATACACGGCGCGACCCGTCGTCATGACTGTTCGGAACCTGTCGGCGTGAGCGGCACGGGGTTGACCGGGGTCGAGAACCACCGGCCGACGATCCGTCGACCGGCGTCGTCGATCAGCTCGCGCATCCGGGTCAGCAACTCCGCTGTCGGCAGCTCGAGGGCGGCGCGCGCGTCCGCCACGAAGTCGTCGCCGAGCGCGTCCTCACCGTCGGCGACGTGCGCCGCGAGCCGATCGATCGATGCGGCGACCGACCGCGGGTTGGTCTCGTCGTGCAACAGCAGCCGGAGCGCGAGATCGATCTCGACGTCGCTGCGGTGGCGACGTCGGTAGGCGACGAGGCTGTCGTTCGCGGCGAGGAGCACCTCGATGGTCGCCGCCTCGACCTCGCCGGCGGCGTCGCCGAGGCCTCCCGCCAACGCCCCCTCGACCAGGTCGATCACCACGAGGCATCGCTCGAGGCGGCGACCGGTGTCGCCGATGCGCCAGGCGGGCCCGCGCACGGTGCTCTCCTGCCACAGACCACCGATCGCGGCGAAGTCGGCGAGCACGGCGTCGAGGTCGTCGACGACGGTGTGGTGGGCCTGCATCACCGAGCGGAGCTCGGCCAGGTGCGACAGCACCCGCCCGGCGGTCACCGACATGAACTCGCGCACGGTCGTCGCCTCGGTCAGGACGACGCCGACCTCGACGGCGAGGGCCTCACCGACGGCGACCAACTCGTCCTCGAGCGCATCGAGGGTGGCACTCAGCGCCTCGGCATCGAGCCGGGCACGCCGGGATCGGGTGGCGATCGACCGCATGTGATCGCACCAGACGCCGCCCCGCAACCCGCCGAGCCCGGGGTCGTTCTCGACCCGCGCCGACACGACGCGCATCGTGCGCGCCATGGCCTCGGCCCGTTCGGCCGAGCGGTTCATCCAGTACAGGGCGTCGGCCGCGCGCGTCGGGACCGAACGCCCGAAGTCGACCTGCGGGAGCCGCGGCGGCTCGATGACCGGCTTCGGCGTCCAGCCGAGGACCCACACGTCCTTGGCCGTGCATGCCGTCGGGTGGGCCGGGTGGTCACCGGGGGCGAGGACGCGGCCGGTGCCGCCCGGCAGGACGTGGACCGACGCACCGTCGGACACCGCGAACATCCGGATCGTGACCCCGGTCGCGTCGAGCGACGGATCGACCGAACCGGCAGCCAGCGGCACCGCTGCGAAGTCGCGGACGGCGCCGGGGAGCTCGGGCAGCACCTGTGTGAGCGGCCGCACGCGATCGATCGCCGCCGACAGGAACGGCCGGATCTCCGGCGCCTCGAGCACGCCGGTGCCGTAGGCGTTGCCGAACGCGACGCCGCCCGACCGGTTCGCGAGCAGGACACCCGGCACGCCGATCGACCCGAGCGGCGCCCGGGCGAGCGGGTCGACCCAGCGATCCTCGAGCCGGCGGTACAGCACGTCGACCGGTTCGAGACCGTCGAGGGTGCGCAGCCAGACGCGGCGTTGGCGCACGACGAGGTCGGCGCCCTCGACGAGGTTCACGCCGAGCTGGACGGCGAGGTACGAGTGGTCGACGTACGACGGGTGATCGAGCCCGCCGGAGTACAGCACGGTGCGCGGGCTCTCGCTGTCGGAGAGCGCGGCGAGCGCGCGCCGGACCCGGGCCGGGAACCTGCCGAGCGAGACGACGTCGGAACGCGCGGCCAGCTCGGGGACGACGCGCGACATGACCGACCGATCGAGCAGGGCGTAGCCGAGACCGGGCGGTGCATCGGTGAAGTCGGCGACGTGCCACCACATCCCGGCGGCATCGAGGACGACGTCGGCGGCGTAGGTGGACAGCCAGCGCGTGGGACGGGTCCCGACCGCGTCGACGCAGTAGCGGGGCGTCCCGGCCACCGCCTCGGCCGGCACGATCCCCTCACGCACGAGGTTGCGCTCGCCGTAGAGGTCGTCGACGACGGCGTCGAGGGCCAGCATCCGCTCGGTGATCGCCAGCGACAACCATTGGAACGTCCCGGCGTCGAGCACGACCGGGATCGGGTCGACGCGCCACGGTCGGCTCTCGAGGGTCGCCGACCGGCCGTCGCTGCGCACCGGCAGGTCGTGCACCAGGTGCCCGGCACCCTCGGAAGCGAGCAGTCGATCGGCGCGCGACTGGCGCGCCGTCAACGCATCGGCGTCGAGCAGACGGCGACGCAACGCTGCGGGTGCCTGCAACGGCAGGTCGGGTCGCCCCAGCGTCGATGTCATCGGCACAGCGTCGCACTCGTGACGACCCGGAGACAACCACCGTGGCCGGAACGTTCGGAGCTCACGGCGCAGCGCTCGGGGTGCCCGGTTCAGAGCGCGGACGACACGTACAGCTCGTGCATCGTCGCCGCCAGTTCGGCGATGGCCATCTGCACGCGATCCATCGCCCGGTCGAGCAGTTCGATCTCGTCCCCGTGCGGGCCGACCGACTCGAGCACCGACTGCGCACGATCGAGCGCGGCGAGCACCTCGCCCTCGTGGGGCAACTGCTGCACGACGACCCGGAGCTCCTCGAAACACCCCTGCACCGAGCGTGGGAACGAACCGTAGAAGAGCAGGAACTCGACGACCTGGTCGCCCTTGATCGGGCCACGGACGGCGCGCTGGTACATCTGCAGCGCCGACACCGACCGCAGGACGTTCATCCAGCGGACCTCGTCGTGCACGAGCTCGCCGTGCTCGGCCTCCTCGAGGGCGAGGATCCCGGCCGCCGCCACGCCGAGCACCCTGGTCGTCATGTCGGCGCGTTCGATCAGCCGGCCGACCCGCAGGACGTGATACGCGCTCGACCGGGTCATCGTCGACTCGAGGATGCCGTCGAGACGGCGGCTGATCTCGATCACGCGGAGCAGGAAGCGGTCGCGGAGCTGACGCTCGACCGCCGCGCCGGCCGTGGCGCTCACGTACTGCGAGAGCTGGTTGATCGACTGCCAGGCCTCGCGCGGCATGACCTCCCGCGTGGTGCGCAGGTTCTCCCGAGCGGACGCGACCGCGCTCGCGATGCTGGCAGGGTTGTCGGCGTCGGCGAGCAGCTTCGCGACGACGGCCTTCTCGCCGGCCGGGTCGTTCGGGCGGATGTCGATGTCGCCGTCGGACCCGTGGAGCGCCAGCAAGGGCTCCCACCGGAGCAGCTCCTGGCTGGGGAAGTCGACGACCAGATCGTTGTAGGCGCGCACGATGCGGGCGGTGTCCTCGGCGCGCTCGACGTACCGGGCGCCCCAGAACAGGCGGTCGGCGGTGCGCGCGAGCAGCACGGGCATCACGCGGTTCCCTGCTGCTGGCTCTGCCGCTGACCATCGGCCTGGGTCTGGCTCCGGCCGTGGTCGTCGAACTGCTGGTACTGCGACTGGTAGTACCGCCCGTCGACGATCCAGGTGTCCTTGCTGCCCCCGCCCTGCGACGAGTTGACGACCAGCGACCCCTTCGGCAGTGCGACACGCGTGAGGCCGCCGGGCGTCACGTAGCTGTACTCGCCGGTGAGGACGAACGGGCGCAGGTCGACGTGGCGCGGTTCGATCCCCTCCTCGACGAGGGTCGGCACCGTCGACAGCGACAGGATCGGCTGCGCGACCCAGTTCCGCGGGTCGGCGTTGATGGCCTCGACGGCGTCCGCGAGCTCCTGCTTCGAGGCCCGGTTGCCGATCAGGATGCCGTAGCCACCGCTCTCGTTGGCGGGCTTGACCACGAGATCGCCGATGTTGTCGATGACGTACTTGCGCTCGTCGTCGTACATGGTGCGGTACGTCGGCACGTTCGGCACCATCGGTTCCTCGTCGAGGTAGTAGCGGATGATGTCGGGCACCCAGGCGTACACGACCTTGTCGTCGGCGACGCCGGCGCCGGGCGCGTTGGCGAGCGACACGTTGCCGGCACGCCAGGCACGCATGAGCCCGGGGACGCCGAGCATCGAGTCCTCACGGAAGGCCTCGGGATCGAGGAACAGGTCGTCGATGCGACGGTAGATGACATCGACGCGCTCGAGGCCGCTGATCGTCTTCATGTACACGCAGTCGTCGTCGGGCACGACGAGATCGGCACCCTCGACGAGCTCGGCGCCCATCCGCTCGGCGAGGAACGAGTGCTCGAAGTACGCCGAGTTGAAGATGCCCGGGGTGAGCACCGCGAGCTGCGGATCGTCACACCCGTCGGGGGCGAGCGATGTCAGCAGTTGGTTGAGCGCATCGGTGTAGCCGTCGATCGGCCGGATGCGCTGCTGTTCGAACAGCTCGGCGAAGGCCCGCTTGGTGACACCGCGGTTCTCGATCACGTAGCTCACACCGGACGGCACCCGCAGGTTGTCCTCGAGCACGTACATCTGGCCGGTTGCATCGCGAACGAGGTCGCTGCCCGAGATGTGCGCCCACGCACCGAACTTCGGCCGGATACCGCGGCACTCGGGCCGGAAGTTGACCGAGGCCTCGAGCAGGTCGGCGGGGAACACGCCGTCGGCGATGATCTGCTGGTCGTTGTAGAGATCGTCGATGAAACGGTTGAGCGCGACGAGGCGCTGCTGCAACCCGAGCGAGATGTGGTCCCACTCCTGGCCGTCGATCACGCGTGGGATGATGTCGAACGGCCATGCCCGATCGATGTTCTGACCGTCGGAGTAGACGGTGAACGTGATGCCCATGGTTCGGATGTCGACCTCGGCGAGATCCTGGCGGGCCCGCAGCTCGTCCTCGCCGAGCTGGTCGATCAGCTCGAGCAGCGCCGCCGCCACCGGGCGCGGCGCACCGGACTCGTCGCGTAGCTCGTCCACGGGCTTCGACCATAGGGCACGCCGGACAACGCTGTCATCCGAGGGTTCCGATGTTCACACGCCCGACACACGAGGGCGACGGCGTCACCCTCGTCGTCGTCACGTCACCGCGTCGAGGCGACCGCGGTGGCGGCGCGGTGGACGAGGTCGAGCTTGCGGACGACCGTCGGCGACAGCACGAACGGGTACAGGTCGCCCTCGCCGATCGAGCGCGACATGCCGTTCAGCGCGAACGTCAGCGCCAGCCACTCGGCCACCGTCGGCCCGATCTCGACCGGGACCGGGGCGCTCCAGGCGGCGGCACCGGCGGTGAGCGACGGCTCGCCGACCGTCAATCCGAAGCTCGCAGCGGTCTGCAGCCCGCCGTGGATGTGGAGGTAGTGGGCGAAGGTCTCCGCCCAGTCCTCCCACGGGTGCATCGTGGCGTACTGGCTCACGTGGGTCGTCTCCCAGTCGTTCGCCGGGGATGCGTAGTGGTCGGACATCGCATCCTCGTAGGACACCCGCTCGTCGCCGAACAGGTCGCGGAACTCGGTGAGGAGGTCGGCGTGGCGCTCGACGAGCATCGGCCAGTAGTAGTGACCGATCTCGTGGCGCAGGTGACCGAGCACGGTCCGGTACGGCTCGCCGAGCTGCTGACGGACGAACTCCCGGTGGGCGTCGTCGGACTCGGAGAGGTCGAGGGTGATGACCCCGCTCTCGTGGCCGGTCGTGACCGAGCGCCCTCGCGACGACAGGAACTCGAACGTCAGCCCGGCGTCGGGGTCGTCGCGCCGATCGACGATCGGCAGGCCGAGGTCGGCGACCTGGAACAGCAGCCGGCGCTTGGCCGCCTCGGCCGCCGCGAACGCAGCGATCGCCTCGTGCTCGTCGTCGCTCGGCCGCACCGAGGTGAGCACGCAGCTCGCGCAGAGTGCCTCGGCGTCGTCGACGTCGAGCATCCAGTTGCACCGGGCGATCTGCAGGTTGGCGCAGTTGCGATACCGCCCCGGGGCACCGTCGACGCGCTCCCACGACCCGTCACCGTCCGGTGCGAACGCCAGGAGGCTGCGCTCGGCCGGCAGGTACCCGAGCGCGCTCCCGCATTGCAGGCACACCGAGTTGTCGAAGAACACGAGCTGCCCGCACGTCGAGCACCGGAACGCTTCCATCGCCGCGAACGGTACCCGTGTCGCACGGCCTCGAATCAGCGAGACCTCGTCGGCCGCTCGCGCCCCACGAGCGTCCGACGCGATCAGCGATGGCGCCGGAGGTCGAGGGTGCGCGGGTACTCGCGCGGGAGCTGTGCGGCCATCCGGTCGAGCTCGGCGACGTCGACGTGGCCCGGTTCGTGACCCTGGCGGGCGAAGCGGTTGCCGCGACGCGACATCGCCTCGGCGGCGTTGACCGGGAACGTGTTGTAGGCGCGCCCGCCCGGGTGCGAGACGTGGTACGTGCACCCTCCGAGCGAGCGCTCGCTCCACCGGTCGATCACGTCGAACACCAGCGGTGCGTGCACGTCGATGGTCGGGTGGAGCGACGACCACGGCGACCACGCCTTGAAGCGCACGCCTGCGATCGACGTGCCCGGCGTCATGGTCGGCTGCAACGGCACGGGAACGCTGTTGCAGGTCACGACGTGACGCTCGGGGCGGTAGCCGTCGACGCGCACCTGGACGCGCTCGACCGACGAGTCGACGTAGCGGGCGGTCCCGCCGCCGCTCATCTCCTCGCCGAGCACGTGCCACGGCTCGATCGCCCGCCGCAGTTCGACGTGCACACCGCCGATCGTCGTCTCGCCGATGAGCGGGAACCGGAACTCGAGGAACGGTTCGAGCCAGGCATGGTCGAACTCGATGTCGCGGGCGCGCAGGTCGTCGACGACGTCCTGGATGTCGGCCCGGACGTACCACGGGAGCATGTAGCGGTCGTAGAGGTCGGTCCCCCACCGCACGAGTCGGCCGCGGTACGGCTCGCGCCACACCCGCGACACGAGCGACCGGACGAGCAGCGCCTGCACCATCGCCATCTGGGCGTGCGGCGGCATCTCGAACGCCCGCAGCTCGACGATGCCGAGCCGGCCGCGCTCGGAGTCGGGGCTGAACAGCTTGTCGATGCAGAACTCCGACCGATGCGTGTTGCCGGTCAGGTCGACGAGGAGGTTCCGCAACAGGCGGTCGACCATCCACGACGCGACCGGCGGCTCCGGCTCGGTCGCATCCGTCTCCGCCATCGCCGGGGTCGCCATCGCCGGGGTCGTCGACGGCTTGGCCGCCTCCGCCTCGACCGCGAGTCGGTCGAGCTCGGCGAACGCGATCTCGAGTTCGTAGAGGTTGTCGGCTCGCCCCTCGTCGACACGTGGCGCCTGACTCGTCGGGCCGATGAACTGGCCGGAGAACAGGTAGCTGAGCGACGGGTGGTGCTGCCAGAAGGTGATCAGGCTCTGCAGCACGTCCGGACGGCGCAGCAACGGGCTGTCGGCCGGCGTCGCCCCGCCCAGGGTGACGTGGTTGCCGCCGCCGGTGCCGGTGTGCGCGCCGTCGAGCGCGAACTTCTCGGTGCCGAGCCTGGTCTGGCGTGCGTCCTCGTACAGGGTCTCGACGATCTCGCGCATCTCGCCCCACGACCGACTCGGTTGGACGTTGACCTCGATCACGCCCGGATCGGGCGTGACGGTCAGCGAACCGAGCCGGGGGTCGCGCGGCGCGGCGTAGCCCTGCAGGACGACCGGCTGCTCGAGCTCGGCGGCGGTCGCCTCGACCGCGGCGAGCAGCTGGACAGCGTGCTCGGCGTGTTCGACCGGCGGCAGGAACACGGCGACGTGTCCGGCCCGAAGCTCGAACCCGATCGCACTCGGTGGGCAACGGTGGCGCTCGACGGGTGTGGCGGGCTCCGGCTGCGAACCGGGCTCCGGCAGCTCGTCGCGCTCCTCGAACGGCGAGCGTTCGAACGTCGGTGGGAACGGCGACCACGTCAGCGAGTCGAGCGGCAGCCGGAGGCCGATCGGTGAATCGCCGGGGATGAGGAACAGCCGACCGCGCCGCAGCTCCCACGTCGTCGTGCCCCAGCGCACCCGGTCGGCGGGCGAGTCGACCGACGGGTGGAGCGGGAACAACCAGCCGGTCGGCTCGCCGACGTCGCCCGTCAGGCGATCGACCAGCTCGGCACGGGCGTCGCGTCGTCTCGCCGGTGACGGCTCGTCGTCGTCCTCGCTGCCGTCGCGCTCGGCAGCGGTGGTGTCGACCGACGGCGGGTCGCCGCTCGGCAGCCGGGCTTCCCGCCAGGCCAGGTCGACCGGGTCCTCGTAGGCGGCGACCACGTCGTCGACGCCGAACCGGGCCGCCACCGCCGCGGCGAATCGCTCGACGTCGGTCAGCGTGGCCTCGCCGTCGACGGCCGGGTCGGCCAGCAGCTCGGGCCGCGACCACAGCGCCTCGCCATCGCGACGCCACACGATGTCGATCTGCCAGCGCGGCAGCGGCTCGCCCGGGTACCACTTGCCCTGCCCGTGCTGGAGCAGGCCGCCGGCGCCGAACCGGTCGCGCAGGCGCGCCGCCAACTCGCCGGCGAGCGCACGCTTCGCCGGGCTGTCCGCGGTGGTGTTCCACTCCGGGCCGTCCATGTCGTCGATCGAGACGAACGTCGGCTCGCCGCCCATCGTCAGCCGGACGTCGTCGGCGGCCAGACGGCGATCGATCTCCTCACCGAGGGCGTCGATGCGGGCCCACTGCGAGGGCGTGTACGGCAACGTCACGCGCGGGTCCTCGCGGACGCGCTGCACCCTGTTCGCGAACGCGAAGTCGACATGGGCGGGGCTGGTGGCACCGGTGATCGGCGCCGCCGTCGACGGATGCGGTGTGCAGGCGAGCGGGATGTGACCCTCGCCGGCGTAGAGCCCCGACGTCGGATCGAGGCCGATCCAACCGGCGCCCGGGACGTACACCTCCGCCCATGCGTGCAGGTCGGTGAAGTCCTCGGTCGGGCCGTCGGGCCCGTCGAGCGAGGGCTGGTCGCCCCGCAGCTGGACCAGGTACCCCGACACGAACCGCGCGGCGAGGCCGAGCCGCCTGAGCGCCTCGACCAGCAGCCACGCCGAGTCGCGGCACGAGCCGATCTCACGTTCGAGGGTCTGCTCGGGCGTCTGCACGCCGGGCTCCATCCGGATCGCGTACTCGACGTCGCCGTAGAGCCGCCGGTTGATCTCGACGAGGAAGTCGGTGATGCGGGTCTCGTCGTCCCGGTGACCGATCCCGGTCATCCAACGGTCGAACATCGGCGAGTCGGGCGTCGAGGGCTTGAGGTACGGCTCGAGGTCGGCGCGCAACTGGGGTTCGTACTCGAACGGGTAGTGCCGGGCCGAGTCCTCGACGAAGAAGTCGAACGGGTTGATGACCGCCATGTCGGCGACGAGGTCGACGGTGATGTCGAGCTCGTGGGTCGGCTCGGGGAAGACCAGCCGTGCCATGTAGTTGCCGAACGGGTCCTGCTGCCAGTTGATGAAGTGGTCGCCCGGCTCGACCCGCAAGCTGTACGACAGGATCGGCGTGCGACAGTGCGGCGCCGGCCGAAGGCGGATCACGTGCGGGTGCAGCGTGGTGAGCCGATCGAATCGGTACGTGGTTCGGTGCTCGATCCCGATGTGGATGCCCATGACGCGGCCGACCCTACCGGTGTGGCGGCCATCCCTCGTCCGGACCCGCCGGTCGGGCGCGGACTAGGGTCACCCGCATGCTCGGGGCCGCACCGTCGACCGATCGCATCGCACGTTGCGCCGATCGCCGATGAGCCCCGGTTCCTGGTGGCGATGGCTTGCGCTCCCCTGGCGGGGGCCGGCCGTGGCGGTCGCCCTGGTGGCGGCGTTCGCGCTCCCGGCGCTGCTGCTCGCCTCGGGCCCGCTGTTCCGGACGGCGGCGTCCGATCAGATCGCGGTCGGCGTGGTCGAGCCGCTGGATCCCACCGATGCCGGCGTGGTCGTGCAGAGCGGCGGACCGCTCGACACCGAGACACTCCCGCCGTTCGATGCCGAGCTGCGGGATCGACTGGGCACGATCGCCGGGTTGGATGAGGCGCAGCTCACGCTGCTGACCGATGAGATCCGACTCGGGTCGGTCGCCGGACGCGAGGTCGACACGGGGCCCGGCCCCGGCGACGTCCGCATGATGACGCGGCCCGGCGCCGCCGAGGCCGTCGAGCTGATCGCCGGCGACGCGGGCGACGACGGGGTGCTCGTGCCCGCCCACCTGGCCGACGAGCACGGCATCGAGCCCGGTGCGACGATCGGCCTGGGTGGCGTCGAGGTGCGCGTCGGCGGTGTCTATCGCGATCTGTGGGACGGAGACCGCGATGCGTTCTGGGACCGGTTGCCCTACGACATCGCACCACGGTTCGTCGGGCCATTCGACGAGCCGAACTTCGAGCTCGTGATCGCGTCGGCCGACACGACCACCTCGCTCGGCACCATCGGTCGGGCCCGGTGGGAGACGCCACTCGTCGAGCCACCGGCGACGTGGGACGCGCTCGACGGACTCGAGCGCGAGTACCGGCGACTCGACGGCGACCTCGCGGCCACGGGGCCTCTCAACGACGCCTACCGCGCATGGGCCTCGTTGCCCGACGACCCGCCGTCGTCGTTCAGTGCACTGACTCCCGCCCGCGACGACGCCGCGCGTGTGATCGCCGAGCTCGAGGCGCCGATCCGGACCTCGACCCAGGCCGGCACGCTGGTCGGACTGCTGCTGTCGACGCTCGGCGCCGTGTTCCTCCTCCGCCGGCACCGCACCGAATTCCGCCTGCTGGCCGCGGACGGCGACGCCGCGTGGCGCTTCTTCGGGCGGGCGCTCGCGCAGTATCTCGTGCCGGCCGCGGCCGGCCTGGTCGTCGGCACGGCGCTCGGCGTCGCGGCCGTGCGATGGCTCGGACCGTCGGGCACGGCGACCTGGGACGTCGTCCCGATCGGCGCGCTCGTGATCGTGTCGATCGTGGGTGTCGTGGCGGCGGCGGCGGTGACGGCCGCGCTCGCCGTCCGGCTCACCGATGCACTCGAGGCGCCCATCGGCGCGCTGCGCCCGGCCTGGGTCGTCGTGCTGCTCGGCGTCGCCATCACGATGTGGGTGCAGATCGGCCGTGAGCGAACGGGCGAGGTCAACCCGCTCATCGTCGCCTTCCCGTTCGTCGGCGTCGTGACCGGGGTCCTGCTCGCCGTCCTGATCCTGCGCTGGGCATTGCGTCGCATGCGCCGGAGCGGTGGTCGACTGCCGACGCCGCTCTTCCTCGCGTGGCGGGCCCTCACGGCGTCCGAGACCGGGGCGCTCGCGCTGACCGCCGCGATCGGCGCTGCGACCGGCCTCGCGGTGCTCTCGATCAGCTTCGTCGGCTCGATCGATCGCGCGACGAGCGCCAAGTCGACGACGATCGCCGGCGCCGTCAGCCGGCTCGACACGATCGATCCCGTCGACCTCGACGAGCTGCCGGACGGGTCGACGGTGGTGTTCCGCCGCACCACCCGGGTCGCGACCGGGACGGTCGACGTCGTCGCGATCGATCCGGACACCTTCACCGACGCCGTTGCGTGGTCCGAGACGTTCGGCCGCTCACCGGACGACCTCGTCGCGCTCCTGGGCGACGGCGGCGCCGAGGACCTGGACGCCGTCCCCGCCGTCGCCGTCGGCGCGATCCCGGCGGCTGGTGACTTCGGCTTCCAGCGCGTCATTCCCTACCGGCTCGTCGGCACGATGCCGTCCGTCCCGACCGCGTCGGCGACCACCCCGACCCTCGTGGTGCGTGCGGACGTACTCGAGCGCTTCGCGCGCGAGCGGTTCGACGAACTGGTCGACCCGATCGACGTCGAGGCGGCGGAGGCGACGGGTCGCACCGTCGAGTACGAGTCGCCGCTGCGCGCGTTCGGGAACACGGTGCTGTCGACCCGGCCGCTCGACGAGATCGCCGCCATCGGCGAGCGGCTCGGCTGGCGAGTGAGCGACACGTACACACTGGCCGGGCAGGCCGGCGACGTCGAGGCGCTGGCGACCCGGTGGGCGTTCGACTACCTCGGGTTGCTCGCCGTCGTCGGCATCGTGGCGGCGAGCGGCGTGCTCACGTTCTACCTCGCCGAGCGGCGACGCAGCCGAGAGGTGACCACGGTGATGACGACCCAGATGGGCATCGCGCGCCGGA
>JAUHYJ010000046.1 GCA_030425785.1 Acidimicrobiia bacterium
CTGCTCGGTCTGCTCATCATGCTCGGCGTCGGGTTCATCATCGACGGCTACCTCAACTGGAAGTACCCGATCGAGTCGCTGACGATGCGCATCGGCGGCGACCCGGTGCCGATTCTCGGCGTCAACATGCGCACGGGCAGCCTGCTCGCCTCGGCGATCACGATCGGTGCCGGTCTGTTGCTCGTGGTCTTCTTCCAGTACACGACGCTCGGCCGCGGCGTGCGCTCGGTGATCCAGGACGAGCAGGGCGCCCAGCTCGTCGGCATCAACCCGCGATCGGTGCGGTCGTTCGTCTTCCTCCTGAGCGGGATGCTCGCCGGGCTCGTCGCGGTCACCGGGTCGATGACCGCGCCGCAGGCGTCCGACTTCGGGGTCAAGCTGACGACGCTCGCCCTCATCGTGGCCGTCGTCGGCGGCCTCGGCAGCGTCTCCGGCGCCTTCCTCGCGGGTGTGCTGCTCGGCATCGTCGATCGCTTCGCGTCGGCCTACATCGGCCAGTTCTACACGACGGTGATCCTGCTGCTCTGCGCCGCGTTCATGATCGTGCTGCGTCCGTCCGGCCTGCTCGGGAAGCCGACGTGAACCAGACCGGCGTCGTGCGCGCCTACCTCCCGATCCTGATCGCCGCCGCGCTGGTGGCGCTCGTGCCGCTCCGCTACTCCGACTCGCGATCGATGATGGGCATCATCACGGTCGGTGTGCTGTTCGCCTGCTACGGCGTGGCGTTCAACATCATCTTCGGCAGCACCGGGCAGCTGTTCCTGTGCTCGGGTGCGCTCGCCGGCATCGGCGGGTACGGGGCCGCACTGCTGGCCGAGCGCAACGACGTGCCGATGATCGTCGCGATCGCGCTGGCGACGGTCGCCTCGGCCGTGGTGGCGGGCGTCCTGAGCTGGATCTCGGTGCGGCGCGCACTCGACACGATCTTCATCGGCATCGTCACCATCGCGTTCGCGCTGTCGTTCGAGAACTTCGTGCTCGGCAAGGGTGACTGGACGGGCGGCGAGAGCGGCCTGCGCGTGTCGACCGCCTCCGACTCGTGGATGAGCGATCAGGTGCCGCCCTACTACCTCTTCCTCGGGCTGCTCGTGGTCTACCTGGTGCTGTACCGCTGGCTCCAGCGGTCGCGGATCGGGTGGGCGTTCCGGGCGCTGCGCGACGACGGGCTGGCGGCCGAGCTGTCCGGGGTCGACGTGTCGCGCTATCGCATCCTGGCCGGCGTGCTCGGCGGCGCGATGCTCGGGCTCGCCGGGGCGATCTTCGTGTTCACCGAGAGCCGGGCGAGCCCGTCGTCGTTCGAGTTCGGCAACGTCGACGTGTCGGTGCTCGTCATGCTGGCGTTCGGTGGGATCGGCTCGCTGCTCGGCCCGGTGGTCGGCGCCGCAGCGTTCACCTGGCTCGACGAGTTCCTCGAGGCGCTCGGCTACGCCCAGGCCAAGGAAGTCATCTACGGCGTCGTGATCGTCGTGCTGTTCCTGTTCTTCCGTCGCGGTGTGGTGCCGGCCGTGACCGACCTGTTCAAGCGCAAGCGCTAGATCGCCGTCTCAGTCGCGCGACAGGTCGTCGGCGTAGGTGGTCTCGAGCAGGTCGCGCATCTGGCCCTCGTCGTAGCCCCACGCCGTCGCGTACATGCCGGCGAGATCGGGAGCGCCGTCGAAGTTCGGCCAGGCGGCGGGTTCCCACACCTTGCCGCGCCGGAAGGCCTTCGCACAGTGGCCGTACACCTCGGCCGTCTCGACGACGAGGGCGAGTTCGGGCGTGCGCAGCTCGCGCGTGAACCCGGCGAGCAGGTCGGGGTCGTCGGTGAGCGTCGCCGGGCCGTTGATGCGCAGCGTCTCGTCCTTGCCGGGCACGATGACGAGCAGCCCGACGTACGGGTGCTCGATCACGTTGCGATACGAGTCGAGGCGGTTGTTGCCGTTCAGGTCGGGGACCGCGACGTGCCGCTCGTCGAGGACCCGGACGAAGCCGGGCGGGCCGCCCCGGGGCGACGCGTCGACCGAGCCGGCGCCGTTGGTCGTGGCGAGGACGCAGAACGGTGAGCGCTCGATGAACGCCTCCATCGCCTCGTCGAGCCGGTCGACCTGCTTGTCGAGGGCGCGTTGGCCCGGCTCGCGGTAGTGCGCGGTGAGCTGTTCGAGCGTGTCGATGCGGCCACGGATCTCCATCGGCTCAGTCTCGCATCACGCGGCGGTGAGCATCCGTTCGAGGTCGTCGAGGTCTCGACGCATGGCCCGCCTGATCGCTCGACCGACGAACGGCGCGACGAGACGCCGGACGCCGCCCGCCTCGATCCGGTGGCGGAGCACCATGTGCGTGACCCGGTCGCCGACCGGTCGCCAGGTCGACACGATCCGGTGCGGCAGCACGCCGTCGGCCGTGCGGATGGTGACCTGCTCGCCCGGCTCCCACTCGACGACGTCGTAGACCTGCTCGACGCGCCGCCCGAGCGTGCGGGTGACGAACCGGAAGCGCGACCCGAGCCGGGTCGCCCCGTCGCTCTCCGGTGCGGACGCCTCGATGCGGCGTCGCCATCGATGTGCGTTGGCCGGGTCACCGGCGAACTCGGTCACGGCGCCGATCGGCCGCTCGATCACGATCGTCTCTGCGATGTCGACCGTCAGGGCTGCCTCCCTTCGGTCGGTGCCGTCACGACGCGCCGGACGGCGACGAGGCCGACGACGAGCGCGGTCAGCGCGGCGATGGTGGCGAGGGACGATGCGGTGGCGTCGCGTCGGGTCATGACGACCAGGACCACCCACCACAGCGCGGTGGCGCCGGTCACGACGAGCCAGCGCAGCCCCCACCGCACGAGCACGTCGCGCGGGACGGTGGCGTTCGGTGGCAGCCCGGCGAGGAGTGCGACGATCGTGTGGAACGCAGTGAGTCCGGCCGCGATGGCGATCGTGGCGGGCGAGGTCGGCGAGCCGTCGGACACCATCCAGCGCACGACGACCAGCGCGATCACGAGGACCGGGAACGACGAGTCGGGGTGAACCAGCGCAGCCGACAGGGCCAGGATCGTCACCCCGACCGAGTACAGCCCGAAGGTGAGGTCGGTCGTGCCGCCGGTGACGGCCAACGACGCCGCGATCGCCAGCGCCGCGCCGGCCGCCAGCACCTGCCGTTGCACGGAGATCCGCCGACGGTGGCGCGTGCGGTCGTGCTGATCCGCGGTCACGAGACCCTCATCCTCGGGGCCGAGGCGCGTCGGGCGACGTCGCGCAGGAACTGGTCGAGGCTGCCCGGGCCGACCCAGTGCACGACCGGGATGCCCGCCCGCTCGACGAGCCGGATCTCGCGGCGGCGCTCGAGCCGGCGCAGCCGCCACGCCAGTTCGGCCTGTGGATCGTGATCGAACGTCAGGTCGTCGGGCAGCGTGTCGATCACGACGACCGGGATGCCCCGCCGGCCGAGCTGCACGGCCCGGTCGAGCGCGACCCGTGAGATGAGGGGCGACAACATGACGGTGAGCCCGGCGTCGCCGACCGGCCACGGCTGGATGTCAGCCGGCCGGCGGCCGACGTTGGTGCGACCCGGCGCCCGCAGCGCGCTGAGCGTCTCGAGGATCCGACGCTGCTGCTTGGGGCCGGCGCCGCCGCGTACGTGGTGGTTCGTGGTCGCCCCGAAGGCACGCAGCGACACCCGGTCACCACGCTGCACGTAGTGCTGGGCGATGGCGGCGGCCGCCCGCACCGCCGTGTCGAGGCTGGAGGCGACACCGTCGAGCCCGCCGCTCGGTCCGTAGTCGGCGGTGGCGTCGACGACGAGCTCGACGTGCATGTCGTGGTCGGCCCAGGTCGCGTTGACCTGGATCTCGTCGGACCGGGTCGAGCGCATCCAGTTGATCCGTCGCATCCGGTCGCCCGGGGTGAAGGCGCGCAGGCCGGCGAACTCGCTGCCGTCGCCGCGCCGCGCCGAGCGGTCGAGTCCGACCAGACCGTGCGTCGGACGGGCGGGTGCGCCGACGTCGAACACCGGTGTGTCGGGCAGGGTGACCAGCGCGACGTGGCTGGTGGTCGCACCGGTCCGGAACGCCCCCCACGGGTTGGTGGCGAGCACCTCGATCGGCGGCAGGATCCGGCGGCCCCAACGCATCGACCGCACGGCGATCGCGACCTCGACCCGATCGGCCCCGTCGGCGTCGGGGACGTCGGCGTCGGGGGCGTCGAGTGCGTCCTGTCCGTCGACGACGGCGGACCCCGACGGCGGGTCGGTCTCGAGCCAGGGCTCGTCGGGCACGGTCACCGTCACGTGGTCGACGTGGTCGACCTCGTCGAGGCGGACGCGCCAACGGGTCGCATCGCCCTCTCGGATGATCGGATTCCCGGTCCGGTGGGCGGCGACGGGGTGGCGAGTCGGGCGGGTGAGCACCGACCAGGCGGCGATGATCGCGAACGGTGCCCCGAGCACGAAGAGGTCGGGCCGGCCCGCGACGACGGCGATGCCGAGCAGGGTCCCTCCGACGCCGACCGACCGGACGAGCGCGGCCGTCGGTCGCCACGGCTCGGCGGCGGCGTCACGCCACCGGGCACCTTCGGTGATGACGTCGATCACGTCGCGGAGACACCTGCCTCGCGCGCGGACGGAACGGGCACGGCGCCCAACACGTCGTCGACGATCGATGCGCCGGTCACGGCACTCATCCACATCTCGGGCTTGACGGTGATGCGGTGTGCGAGCACGTCGGTGGCGATCGACTTGACGTCGTCGGGGGTCACGAAGTCGCGACCGTGGATGACCGCCATCGCGCGGCTGACGAGCAGGAGCGCGAGCGCCCCGCGTGGCGATGCACCCAGCAGGGCGTGCTGGTGCTCGCGGGTCGATGCCGCCAGCGACACGCAGTACCGGCCGACGCTCTCGTCGACGGCGACCCGGTCGACGGCGGCCTGCATCGCCCGCAGCGTCGAGGCGTCGACGATCCGGTCGAGGTCGACCTCCTCGTGCTGCCGCTCCATGCGGCGGCGCAGGACGTCCCACTCCTCGTTGCGGTCGGGGTAGCCGAAGTCGGTGCGCACCATGAAGCGGTCGAGCTGGGCCTCGGGGAGCGGATACGTGCCCTCGTACTCGACCGGGTTCGCCGTGGCGATCACGTGGAACGGAGGCTCGAGGCGGAACGTCTCGCCCTCGACCGTGACCTGCCGTTCCTGCATCGCCTCGAGGAGGGCCGCCTGGGTGCGTGGCGGCGTGCGGTTGATCTCGTCGGCGAGCAGCAGCCCGGTGAAGATCGGCCCGGGGCGGAACACGAACCGCTCGTCGCGTCGGTCGTAGACGAACGAGCCGGTCAGGTCGGCGGGCAGCAGGTCGGGCGTGAACTGGGCGCGTGCGAAGTCGAGCCCGAGTGCGGTGGCGAGCGAGCGGGCGGCGAGCGTCTTGCCGAGACCGGGGAAGTCCTCGAGCAGGACGTGGCCGCCCGCGAGGATCGCTGCGAGCACGACGGTGAGCGGGATGCGCTTGCCGACGACGGCGCGCTCGACCTCGTCGAGGATCTCACCGGAGAGCCGGGACACGTCGTGCAGTTCGAGTGGTTCCATGTCGGTCCTTGCTGGTGATCGTGCTCAGAGCGCCTCGGCCTCGGTGAGCAGCCGGTCGAGTCGGCGTTCGGTGAGCCGATCGACCGATGCGGGGTCGTGGACGAGCCGGTTGAGTTCGGGCCCGAGCAGCCGGTGGGCGCGTTCGGGCTCGGCGGCCCGATCGATGCCGTGGACGGTGAGGAGCTGATCGTCGACGATCGTGATCAGCTGCTCGCGGATGCGTCGGGCGTGGTGGTCGCGCGACCCGCCGTCGCCGACGGCCTGGCGCAGCGCCGCAGCGCGCAGGTCGGGCGAGGTGGGCGGGGGCTGTTCGGACGGCGAGGAGGGGAGCGCGGGTCGGGGGGCGTCCGCCGACAGCGGCCGCGTCGCCCACAGCGCGATGCCGATCGTCAGCACGATCGCCGCCACGAGGACGACGTCGGGGCCGGTGTCGGTCGTGATGAGGAGCGCCTCGGTGACCACGACGGCGGCCACGATCGCCGTGACGGTTCGTGCGCTCATGACGTGGTGGTCGTGGTGGTGGTCGTGGTCGTGGTCGTGGTGGTCGCGGTGATCGGGCTCGTGGTCGTGTGCCGTGCCGAGCGTCGCAACCCGTCGTGGACGTGCTCGAGCGCCGCGACGGCGGCCACCCGGTCGTCCTCGTCGAGCTCGTGCGTCGAGAACCGCGCCTCGCGGTACAGCGCACCAAGGCGCTCGATCGCGGACGGATCGATGTCGAAGCGCCGGAGCACCTCGGCGGTCAGCTCGGTCGAGGTGAGCGCCGGATCGGGATCGAACCCGGCCCGCGCGACCGAGCCTTCGAGCCGGAGCCAGCACGCGACGATGCCGTTGCGCGGCGAACCCCGGCCCAGCGCGTCGCGCTGCGCGTCGGCGTCGGCGACGATCGCGTCGGCGACGTCGGCGAGGGTCACGAAGTCGCCGCGAGGATCGTCGGTCGCACTGCGCTGCTCGGGGCGTTGCTGCCAGACGTTGCGCGCCATGAACAGGACGGCGAGCGCGATCGCACCGAACGCGAGGATCTGGAACCACAGCGTCATCGTCTCGGTGGCGTCGGCGACGTCGATCGCCTCGGCCGGCGCGACCGGCTCGGGCTCGTTCGGCACCAAACCCTCGGGCTCGTCGACCGGTGTCTCGACGCCGGGGGTGGCCCACCCCAGGTCGGGCGAGCGTTCGACCACGGTGGCCGGCTCGGCGGTGGCCACCGAGGCGAGCAGGAACGCACCGAGCGCGGCGACGACCGTGAGTGCGATGCGCCGACGGTCCATGTCCGATGACGCTAGTGGGTCGCGGGGCGAGGGTGGGCCAGTGACGATCGCCGGCGCACATGCCAGACTGGCCGCGACCGAGGGGAGGTCGAGTGCAGCAGCTGAGTGGTCTCGACGCGTCGTTCCTGTACATGGAGACGCCCACCACGTACGGACACGTCAACGGACTCGCGATCTACGAGCGGCCGAGTGCCGACTTCCGTCCGTACGACATCGTCCGGCAGCGTTTCGGCGCGATGGTCGGACACGTCTCCCCCCTGCGCCGGCGCGTGGTCGAGGTGCCGTTCGGCCTCGACCGTCCCTACTGGATCGACGATCCCCACTTCGATCTCGACTTCCATGTCCGCGAGATCGGGCTGTCGCCGCCCGGCACCGACGAGCAGCTCGCCGAGCAGGTGGCGCGCATCATCGGCCGCCCGATGGACCGCCGTCATCCGCTGTGGGAGGTGTACGTCATCGAGGGACTCGAGGACGGGCGCTGGGCGATGCTCACCAAGTTCCACCACGCGACGGTCGACGGCGCCGCCGGCGTCATCATGCTCAAGCTGTTCACCGACGAGTCGCGCGACGCCGAGTTCGTCTTCGAACCGATCGAATGGCGTGGTGAGGAGGTCCCGAGCGACAGCGAGCTGCTCAAGCGGACGATGGGCAACCTCGTCGCCAACCCGGTGAAGGCGACGCGGCTGTCGCTCAGCGTGTTGCGCAACCTCGCCGACGCGGCCGGCGTCACGAGTGTCAGCGGTGCGGCGACGCGTGCGCGCGAACTCGTGGCGAGTGCGGCCGGTCGCTCGGTCGAGTCGGCCGAGCTGGCCGAGCAGGTGCGCAAGGTGGCGCTGCCGCTCACGCCGGCACCACCGACGCCGTGGAACATGGCGGTCGGGCCGCACCGGCGCTTCGCGATGCGGTCGACGTCGCTCGACGACATCAAGGTGCTCAAGAACGCGACCGGCGGCACGGTGAACGACGTCGTCATGGCGATCTGCGCCGGGGCGTTGCGCGAGTACCTGATCGCGCACGACGCGCTGCCCGATGCGACGCTGCGGGCGATGGTGCCGGTGTCGATCCGGACCGGGCTCGAGGACGACCCGTGGACGAACCTGGTCTCGAGCATCGTCGCCGAACTGCCGACCGACGAGGACGATCCGGTCGAGCGGGTGCGGCGGTGCCGATCGGCGATGAACGACGCCAAGCAGCAGCTCGACCTCGTCCCGGCCGACGCGATCATGCGGGCCACCGACGCGACATCACCCGTGGTCGCGTCGGCGGCGATCCGGTTGCAGGCACGGCTGGCCGATCGGGTGAACCTGCCCGTCAACGTGGTGATCTCGAACGTGCCGGGGCCGCGCGAGCCGCTGTACTTCGCCGGTGCGAAGCTCGAGAACTACATCCCGGTCTCGACGATCAGCAACGGGGTGGGGCTGAACATCACGGTGCACAGCTACGAGGACCGGCTCGACTTCGGCCTCGTCGCCGACCGCGACCTCGTGCCCGACCTGTGGGAGCTGTGCGATCTGCACCTGGCCGAGATCGACCGCCTCTTCGCGGTCACCGGCGCCGAGCGCCCCGCTGCACCGCCCCCGACCGCGAAGCAGCCTGCGACGAAGAAGAAATCCGCGACGACGAAGAAATCAGCGACGAAGAAGAAGACCGCGACGAAGAAATCAGCGACGACGAAGAAATCAGCGACCTCGAAGCGGTAGCTCGGGGGTCAGTCGCCGGTCGCGATCTCGCGATCCGGGTCGCTCGACCACTCGCTCCACGACCCCGGGTACAGCCGGGCCTGGTTCACCCCGACGAGCGACATCGCGAGCAGGTCGTGGCAGGCGGTGACACCGGAACCGCAGTAGACGATCGGCGCCTCGCCGACACCGGCGAACCGCTCGGCCAGCTCCGCGAGCGGGCGGTGGAGGCCGTCGTCGCCGAGGTTGTCGCCGTGGAAGAGGTTGACGGCGCCGGGGATGTGGCCGGCTCGATGGTCGATCGGTTCGTGGTCGCCACGGAACCGGTCGGCGGCCCGTGCGTCGACGACGATGCCACCGAATGCGGCCGACTGGGCGACCGCGTCGGCGTCGACCGTGCCGGTCCAGTCGGTGACGGGCGGATACTCGGTCGGGGTCGGTGACGGCACGTCGGTCGACAGCGGGTGGCCCGCGGCGACCCACGCGTCGATCCCGCCGTCGAGCACCGACACCTGCGAGTGCCCGATCGAGCGCAGCATCCACCACAGCCGGGACGCGACGGCACCCCCGGCGCTGTCGTAGGCGACCACCTGCGTGGCCGGATCGATGCCGAGCCGTCCGAGCAGGGCGACGAAGTCCTCGACCGGCGGGAGCGGGTGGCGCCCGCCACCGGCGTCGGGGTCTCCCGCGAGCTCGCGGTGGAGGTCGACGAAGAGGGCGCCGGGGATGTGGCCGGCCTCGTACTCACGGCGGCCCTGTTCGTGGTCGGCGAGATGGAAGCGCACGTCGCAGACGACCGTGTCGCGGTCGCCGACGTGATGACCGCGGACGGCGAGGTCGTCGGCGAGCTCGGCAACGGAGACGATGGTCATGGTGCGACCGTACCGCGAGCCGGTCAGCGGAAGCGACGAAAGAACGTGCGCAGGTCGGTGACGAACGTGTCGGGCACCTCGAACGCCGCGAAGTGGCCGCCGCGCTCGTGCTCGGACCAGTACTCGACGTTCGGCCAGAGCTCGTCGACCCAGGCCCGCACCGGCGGCACGATCTCCTTCGGGTAGACGGCCATCCCGGTGGGGACGGGCACCACCGGTCGCTCGCGACGGCCGCCGAAGCTCTCCCAGTAGATGCGTGCCGACGACGTCGCCGACCCGGTCACCCAGTACAGCATGATGTTGTCGAGCAGCTCGTCGCGCGAGATCGCGTTCTCCGGGTGACCGTCGCAGTCGGTCCAGGCCCAGAACTTCTCGAGGATCCACGCCGCCTGTGCCGCGGGCGAGTCGTGGAGCCCGAACCCGATCGTCTGCGGGCGGGTCATCTGGATGCGTGCGTATCCGGAGTCGTACCGGTCGTAGTGGTCGCGCCGGTCGAGTGCGATCTGCTCCTCCGGGGTCGACGCCTCGGCCGGCATCCGGACGCTCATCGCGAGCGTGATGTGGATCGCTGCGCAGTGCTCGGGGTCGTGCGCCGCGAGCGCGGACGAGATCGCCGACCCCCAGTCGCCGCCCTGGGCGACGTAGCGGTCGTAGCCGAGCCGCGCCATCAGCGTCGCCCACACCTCGGCGATCTTGCCGACGCCCCAGCCGGGCACCGTCGGCTTGCCGGAGAACGCGAAGCCGGGCAGCGACGGCGCGATGACGTGGAACGCGTCGGCGGCGTCGCCGCCGTAGCGGGTCGGGTCGGTCAGCGGCCCGATGACCTTCATGAACTCGACGATCGAGCCCGGCCACCCGTGGGTGAGCACGAGCGGCAGCGCGTCGTCGTGCGGCGATCGCTGGTGCACCACGTGGATGTCGAGCTCGTCGATCTCGGTCATGAAGTGATCGCGTCGATTGAGCTCGGCCTCGCGCGACCGCCAGTCGTAGGCGTCGGCCCAGTAGCGGCAGATCTCCTTGAGGTAGGCGGTGCGGATGCCCTGCGACCAGTCGTCGACGACCTCCGGGTCGGGCCACCGTGTCCGGCGCAGACGCTCGCGGAGGTCGTCGAGCACGTCGTCGGCGACGTCGATGGTGAACGGCCTGAGCTCGTCGGTCATGCCCCGACCGTACTCAGGAGGGGCGATCAGGTGCCGAGATCGACGATCGCCTCGTGCTCGATGGTCACGACCGGTGACCCGTCGAGCTCGATCACGACGTCGACGACCGCGCGCTGCCCGTGCCGTTCGAACCGATCGACGACGACGGCGTGTACGTCGACGCCCACGCCGGCGGGCACGGCGGCGTGGTGCCGGATGATGCTGCGCGTGTGGATCCACGCCCCGTCGACGAGCTCGGTCGAAAAGATGTTGTTCGCGATCGCCGGCCAGACGGCCGGGTGGACCAGCTGCTCGCGCTCGTAGAGCTCGAGGTCGTCGCCGGCGCGGGCGCCGTAGTCGTGGCCGTAGTAGCCGTCGAGCAGGTAGCGACGTGACGGCAACGCTTCACCGGGGCGCGGCTCGGGCGGCGGTCCGGCGTCGCGGACGGCGGCGAAGGTGACCCGCGGCGCCTCGGCCCGCTCCGGGCACACGGCGTCGATCCGCACCTCGTCGACATCCGCCTCGTCGTCACCGTCGCCGATCGGTGTGACGGTGCAGGTCACCGCGTCGCCGGCGAACACCGGGGCTCGGAACCGGACCTGGCCGCCGCCCCGCGCCAGCCAGTCGACGCCCCACGCGTCGACGAGCGGGTGGGTGAGGTAGGCGTAGGTCGTGACGCCGGCCACCAGCGCCGAGGGGAACCCGGCGGCACGCGCGCCGTCATCGGTGTGGATCGGGTTGCCGGCGTGCTCGGGCAGGTTGGCGGCGATCACCGACCAGGGTCGCGGAACGTCGGCCATGTCGCGAGCCTATGGCGACCTAGCCTGGCGCCCGTCATGGAAGCGCCGCCGAACGATCGCCGCAACGTCGTGCTCACCGGGTTCATGGCCACGGGCAAGACCACGGTCGGTCGCGTGCTCGCCGCCGAGCTCGGCTACGACTTCGTCGACACCGACGCCCTCATCGAGGCCGAGCACGGGCCGATCCCCCAGATCTTCGCCGACCACGGCGAGGGTCGGTTCCGCCAGCTCGAGCGTGAGGTCGCGGCCGAGCTCGCCGGCCGCCGGGGTCTCGTCGTGTCGACCGGTGGCCGCATGCTCGTCGACGTCGTCAACGCGGACGTGCTGGGCGCGACCGGCGACATCGTGTGCCTCACCGCCTCGGTCGACACGATCGTCGAGCGCGTCGGGCCCTCGGCGGCGTCGCGCCCGCTCCTCGCCGGCGGCGACGTCCGCGCTCGCGTCACCGAGCTGCTCGCGGAGCGTGCGCCGTCGTACGCCCGGTTCGTCCAGGTGGCGACCGATGACAAGACGCCGAGCCGGATCGCGGCCGACATCGTCGCCGCGGTACGACGCGACCACTAGAACATCACCATGGCTTCGTTCTCCGCTGCTGACGTCACCATCCACTACGACCTCGAGGGGGTCGCCGACGGCTTCCCGGTGCTGCTCATCGCCCCTGGCGGGATGCGATCGGCCAACGAGATCTGGATGAACATGCCGTGGAACCCGCGGGTGCGCCTCGCC
>JAUHYJ010000678.1 GCA_030425785.1 Acidimicrobiia bacterium
GAGGGTCGCGTGGTACGGCCATGCGAGCGGGTCGGTCGAGTGCTCGCCCGACGGGTCGTACAGGTGCGCCATGATCGCCATGATCGGGGTGCCGATGAAGTACTCGTCGTTCTCGGTCATCGAGACGAGTTCGGGCGGCGGGGCGGCGTAGACCCCGGAGATGTAGGGGCACTGCGCGTACACGCCGTCGATCGCGTCGAGGCGGCCGTCCTGCTTGGCCTTGAGGGTGGTGGCGATGGTCAGGTTGCCGCCGCCCGACTCGCCCGACACGACGATCTTCGAGATGCCGAGATCGTCGCGGTGGTCGTGCATCCAGTCGAGCGCCGAGGAGCAGTCGTTCAACCCGGCGGGGAACGGGTGGGGACCGAGCGAGCCGGCACAGTTCCGGAACTCCACGCCGACTGCCACGAGCCCGGCCGCGGCGATCTCGTCGCGCCAGTAGGCGTAGTTGGCGTCGCCGGCGGTGAGGATCGCCATACCGCCGCCGTGGATGTGGAGCACGCCGGGCGCCGGATCGGTGACGCCGGCCGGCCGATGGATGTAGAGGGTGATGTCGTTGCCGTCGACGCCGGTGATCGTCTCGGTGGTCCGCTCGACGCCCTCGATCGGCGGCAGCTGCCCCACGAGCGCGTTCCCGAGCTCCTGGAAGCCCGGTTCGGCGGCGAGCGTGAGCGCCAGCAGCTGGTCGATGGGCGCCGTCGTGTCCATCGGCAGCGGGTCGCCGTGCCCGTCGAGGCCGACCATCGCGAGGACCGGCCGCAGCCGGGCGTCGGTGCGCGGATCGGCGCCGAGTGTCATGTCCGGATCGCCGAGCCGGCCCGGCGCAGTGTGCGTGGATGTCTGCGTGCTCATGGGTTCCCCTCCCCGGCGGCGCCCCCGGCCGCCGTGATGAGCGGACCCTACCGCTCGGCCGAGTGAGCGGCGAGCCAGGCGACGACCCGCTCGCCGACGGCTGCGGTGTGGCCGGCGAGGAAGTGATCGGCGGACTCGACGACCTCGATCGTGCCGTGCTCCCACCCGCCGACGATGTCGATCGCCTCGTCGACGGGGGTGATCTGGTCGTGACGTGGGGCGAGCACGAGGGTCGGCGCGGTGGGTGCGGCCGCAGCCATGCGAGTGAGTGGGGGAGCGACGAGCGCCAGTGCGGAGAGACGCGGATCATCGGTGCGCAGTGCCATCGCCGCGCCGAACGAGTAGCCCGCCACGGCGAGGGGAGCGTCGACCGCATCATCGAGCGCGTCGAGCGCGGCGATGACGTCGAGCGGTTCCGTCGCGCCGTCGCCGTGTTCGGACCGGAAGTCGAACCGCAGTGCCGCGAACCCGGCCGCCGGAAGCCGGTCGAAGATCGCCCCGACCACCGGGTTGAACCGGTTGCCGCCGTACAGCGGGTGCGGGTGGCAGACGACGACGCCGCCCTTGACGCCGCCCGGGACGTCGGCGTCGGGGAGCGCCAGATCGGCCGCGAGCGTGTGCCCGTCGGAGGTCGTCAACTGCCGGGACTCCATCGGCCGACGGTACCCTGCGCTCCGTGGCCGACCCCGACCAGAAGCTGCCCATCAAGATGCTCAACGACCGCCTCCTGGTCAAGCTGAGCGAGAATGGCGAGCGCACCTCGTCGGGCGGCATCCTCATCCCCGCGACCGCCCAGATGGCCAAGCGGCTGATCTGGGCCGAGGTCGTTGCGCTCGGGCAGAACGTCCGGAGCGCCGAGATCGGCGACCAGGTGCTGTTCAGCCCGGACGACCGGTACGAGGTCGAGGTCCAGGGCGCCGACTACATCATGCTGCGCGAGCGCGACCTCCACGCCGTCGCCGCCAAGCGCATCGAAGCCAGCACCGGCCTCTACCTGTAGACCTGTCATCGGGGGTCAGGCACAAGTCGCAAGGTCCGCGCGACGATGGGAGCATGGAGGCGCGCAGGTTCTGGCGATCACCGGTGACGATCGTCGCCGGCGTCGTCGCCGTGCTCGTGGGCATCGTCCTCGTGATGGAGAGCCGCGCGAACGCGCCCGAGTCGCCCGGGTTCGACGCGGTGGATCTGCCCACCGACGACGGGATGATCGTCACCGTGCCTGGTCAGCCGCCGCCCAGCGTCACGGCGTCGCCGAGCGAGCGAGCGTTGCTTGACGCGACGGCGCCACCGGCCGACCTGAGCGCGTTCGGCATGGACCATCGGGAACGGAATGCGCGCATCGAATGGCAGGTCATCGATGCGTACCTGTGCGCGGAGATCCTCGAGGCCGAGACGCTGTCGGGTCTCCCGGTCGTGAGCGACGACTACGGTGCCGGAGCCGGCTGGCTGACGGTGTCGTACTTCGACGTCGGCGACGCACCGACGCTCGCCGAGCTGACGGCTGACTATCGAACCCCCCGCCGCCGGTGCGACTGGGACGA
>JAUHYJ010000047.1 GCA_030425785.1 Acidimicrobiia bacterium
TCCACCAGGCGCTCGCCGGTAAGGCACTGACGATCTACGGCGACGGCAGCCAGACGCGCAGCTTCTGCTACGTCAGCGACCTGGTGGCCGGTCTGTTGGCACTGCTCGACGCGCCGCCGTCGGACGCCCTGGCCGAACCGGTGAACCTCGGCAACCCCGACGAGCGAACCATCGCGGAGCTGGCCCGCACGATCACCGAGCAGGTCGGCTCGACGTCGCCGATCGAGTTCCGCGACCTCCCGGTCGACGACCCGAAGGTGCGACGCCCCGACATCTCCCGGGCGCGCGAGCTGCTCGGATGGGCCCCGACGGTCTCGCTCGGGGACGGACTGGCGCGCACCGTCGCATCGTTCGCGGCGACCTGACCCCTCGCGACCTGACCGTCGGCGTTTACACTCGGCCGACGTGTGGCACCGGCGAATGATGCGGGCAATGCGCCCCGAATCGTTCGAGGTGCGGCGAGACGAGCTGCGCCAACTCGTCCGTCGATCCCGCGAAGTCGTGCTGCTGGCCGCGATCACCGGCATCATCACCGGGCTCGCGGTGCGTGGGTTCGAACTGCTCGTCGACGAGGCGTTCCACGCGGTACTCGAGGCGCCGCTGTGGCTGGCGGCGATCTCGCCGGCCATCGGTCTGATCGCCTCGGCCCTCATCCTCCGGTACGTCGGCGGCGGCGCGTCGTCGTCCACGTCCGACGAGTACCTGCGGGCGTTCCACGACCCGGCGTTCCGCATGCGGCCGCGGTACCTGGGTGCGCGCATCGCCGCCGCGGTCGCCACGCTCGGTTCCGGCGGCGCGCTCGGGCTCGAGGGTCCCTCGCTCTACGGCGGCTCGGCGATCGGCGACATGCTCCAGCGCCGGCTCCCGCGACCCTTCCGCGGGAGCGACCACCGCACCCTGCTCGTCGCCGGCGCGGCCGCCGGGGTGGCGGCGATCTTCAAGGCGCCCGCCACCGGCGCCATCTTCGCTCTCGAGGTGCCCTACCGCGACGACATGGCGCGCCGCATGCTCCTGCCTGCGCTGGTCGCGGCGGCCACCGGTTACCTCACCTTCGTCACCCTGGCCGACACGACGCCGCTGCTCAGCTTCGGCACCTCGACGCTCGGGAACTTCGAGCTCATCGACCTACTCGGCGCGCTCCTCGTCGGCGCGGCGTGTGCCATCGGCGCCCGGGCGTTCTCGAAGATGATGCGGATCGCGAAGGGCTTCTCGCTGCGGGCCATGCCGCTGCGGCTCGTGCTCAGCTCCGCGTCGCTGGTCGGGCTGTTCTTCCTCAGCCGTGCGCTCACCGGCCTGCCGCTCAGCCTGGGTGCCGGCTATGAGGTGTTCCGCGACTGGTTGTTCCTCGAGCCCGATGGTCTCGCCCTCTGGTTGATCGCGGCGGTGTTCGTGATCCGATGTCTGGCGTCGGCGATGACGACGGCCGGCAGCGGGGTCGGTGGGGTGTTCATCCCGCTCGTCGTCGGCGGCGGGCTCACCGGACGCTTCATCGCCGAGGTGATCCATCCCGACCGGACCTCGCTGTACACCTTGCTCGGCATCGCCGCCTTCCTCGGCGCCGGCTACCGCGTCCCGCTGGCCGCCGTCATGTTCGTCGCGGAGACCACGGGCAAACCGAACTTCGTCGTGCCGGCCCTGTTCGCGGCCGTCGCCGCCGAGCTGGTGATGGGCGATCAGTCGATCACCGCCTTCCAGCGGCGACCGGGCACCGACTAGAACCGCCATCGTGATCGAACTGCGCTCGGAACTCCAGGGCACCGTCGTGTCGGTCGAGGTCGCCGAGGGCGACACGGTCGCTGCCGGCACCGTGCTCGCCCTCGTCGAGTCGATGAAGCTGCACCACGAGATCGTGGCGCCCGAGCCCGTGTGCGTCGGCCGCATCGTGGCCGTCGCCGGAACCACGGTGCGGCCCGGCGACGTGTTGGTCGAGCTCGAACCCGCGGACGCACCGGTGGCCGCCGTCGGCGCGGCGTCGTCGGTCCCGACCGGGCTCGACCGCCCCGACCTGGCCGACGTGGTCGAGCGTCATCGCCTCGGTCTCGACGCGGCCCGCCCCGACGCGGTCGAACGACGACGAGCCCGTGGCCGGCGCACCGCACGCGAGAACGTCGCCGACCTCGTCGACCCCGGCACCTTCGTCGAGTACGGCCCGCTCGTCGTCGCCGCCCAGCGCAAGCGTCGCAGCCACGACGACCTCATCGCGCGCACGCCGGCGGACGGCATGATCGGCGGCATCGGATCGGTCAACGGCGACCGATTCGAGGGGCGCGCTGCGAAGGCGGTGGCGGTGTCCTACGACTACACCGTCCTCGCCGGCACCCAGGGGACGCGCAACCACGCCAAGAAGGACCGCCTCTTCGAGGTCGCCGAGCGCCTCCGGCTCCCCGTCGTGTTCTTCACCGAGGGCGGCGGCGGCCGGCCCGGTGACACCGAGACGCCGAGCGTCACCGGCCTCGACTGCCTCGCGTTCTTGTGGTTCGCCCGGCTGTCCGGCACGGTGCCGCTCGTCGGCGTGGCGGCCGGCTACTGCTTCGCCGGCAACGCCGCCATTCTCGGATGCTGTGACGTCGTCATCGCCACGCGCGACGCGAACATCGGTATGGGCGGCCCGGCGATGATCGAGGGCGGTGGGCTCGGGGTGTACGACCCGACCGAGGTCGGACCCATCGACGTCCAGCGCGCGAACGGGGTCGTCGATCTCGTCGCCGACGACGAGGCGCAGGCGACGGCGCTGGCCAGGCAGTACCTGTCGTACTTCCAGGGGCCGGTTGCCGACTGGTCGTGCCCCGATCAGACGGCGCTGCGTGACGTCGTCCCGCTCGACCGTCTCCGGAGCTACGACGTCCGCACGGCGATCGACGGGTTGTTCGACACCGACTCGGTGCTCGAGCTCCGCCGCGACTTCGGGGTCGGCATGGTCACCGCCCTGGCGCGCATCGGCGGACGACCGATCGGCGTGATCGCGAACGACCCCGCCCACCTGGCCGGCGCGATCGACTCGGACGGCGCCGACAAGGCGGCGCGCTTCATGCAGCTGTGCGACGCGCACGGCCTGCCGATCGTCACCCTGGTCGACACGCCCGGGATGATGGTCGGTCCCGCCGTCGAGGAGACCGCGCTCGTGCGCCACTGCTCACGACTGTTCGTCACCGGTGGCAACCTGAGCGTGCCGGTCGTGTCGGTCGTGCTGCGCAAGTCGTACGGGTTGGGTGCCCAGGCGATGATGGGCGGCTCGACCAAGGCGCCGCTCGCGTGTGTGGCCTGGCCGACGGGGGAGTTCGGCGGCATGGGCCTCGAGGGGGCCGTGCGGCTCGGCTACCGGAACGAGCTCGAAGCGTGCGAGACCGATGCCGAGCGCGACGCGCTGTTCGACGAGCTGGTCGCCCGGCTCTACGAACGGGGCAAGGCGCTGAGCATCGCGGAGTACTTCGAGATCGACGACGTCATCGACCCGGCCGACACGCGCGCCTGGATCACGACGATCCTCGATGCCGCACCACCTCGCGATCGGGCCGCGGGGCGCCCCAACGTCGACACCTGGTGACTCCGGGCGCCGTCAGCTGCCGAGGATCTGGTCGAAGACGAAGTTGCTCTGCTTGACCGAGCCCATGCTGGCGCTGCTGGCGAGCGAATAGCGGTGCCCCGGGTAGAGCACGACGTCGTCGTCGACCTTCGACAGACGCCGCAGACTCTCGATCATCTGGGCGTGGTCGCTGCCCGGTAGGTCGGTGCGCCCGCACCCGTCGAGGAACAAGGTGTCGCCGGACACGAGCTTGGCGTCGACCAGGAAGCACTGGCTGCCCGGCGTGTGGCCGGGGGTGTGGACGAGCTGGATGTCGATGTCGCCGACCGAGACGACGTCGCCGGAATCGTGACCGACGAGCTGGGTCTCGGACACGCCCGTCGTGCGTGTCACCCACGGCACCTCGTCGCGCTGGACGTGGATCGGGCACGAGACCGTCTCGAGCAATCTGGCGATGCCGGCGATGTCGAACCCCATCATCGAACCGCCGACGTGGTCGGGGTGGTAGTGGCTCGCGAGCACGCCGGTGACCGTCATGCCATCCGCGGCGACCGCGTCGACGAGCCCCCGCGGGTCGTACGCCGGGTCGACCAGGACGCACTCACCCGTCGCCCGATCGCCGATCGCGTACACGAAGTTCACCATCTGCTGGGCGAGTTGGTCGTCGGTCGCGAAGTCGCGACCGGACAGCAGCTGGCGGAAGTAGAGCCGGTCGTCGGGGCGACCGTCGTGATGCTCGTCGTTGGGGGCGGCCATGTGACGAGCGTACGCTGACGAGCCGTGGCGAACGCATCCGGTGAGCAGTCGACCGGCCGTCTCGAGCGGCTCGAGGCAGGTCAGGTGATCGTGTACGGCGGCGATCGGGTGGCGACGGTGTCTGCCGATCTGGCGGCGGCGTTCCGATCAGGTGACCGTCTGGTCGTCGATCCGGCGGGCGGTGCGCTGCTCCACGTCCCCGAGGCCGAGCACCAGCTCGCCGCCGCCGCCGTCGGAGCGGCGGCGGGTGCCTTCACGCAGCTGGCGCGATGCAGCGACGACCAGATCACGACCTTCTTCCAGCGGTTCGCCGACCTGCTCGCCGACGGCGACGCCTTCGCCCCGATCGCCGCCGCCAACGCGGCCGACGTCGAACGCGCTCGGCAGCGCGGGCGCTCGACGACCCGGCTCGAGCTCTCCGACCGGATGCGGTCCGACATGGTGGACGGCCTGCGCGGGTGGGCGGCGGCGGACGCGGCGCGTGATCGCATCGAACGGCGGCTCGATCACGACGGCTGGACCATCGAGGCGCGACGCGCGCCGCTTGGCGTCGTCGGCTTCGTGTTCGAAGGTCGGCCGAACGTGTTCGCCGACGCCGCGGGGGTCGTGCGCACCGGGAACACGGTCGTGTTCCGGATCGGTTCCGATGCACTCGGCACTGCGCAGGCGATCGTCGACCACGCGCTCGACCCGGCACTGGCCGACGCGGGCCTGCCGGTCGGCACCGTGTCGCTCGTCGCCTCCGCTGCCCACGCAGCCGGCTGGGCGATGTTCTCCGACCCGCGGCTCTCGCTCGCCGTGGCGCGGGGGTCCGGTCCGGCCGTGGCACAGCTGGGCGCCGTGGCGCGCGCCGCCGGGATCGCGGTCAGCCTCCACGGCACGGGTGGTGCATGGCTCGTGGCCGCCCCCGACGCCGACGCCGATCGTTTCACGGCCGCGGTGGTCAATTCGCTCGACCGCAAGGTGTGCAACACGCTGAACGTGTGCTGTGTCGTGCGCGACCGCGCCGACGAGCTGGTTCCCGCGTTCCTGGCCGCCGTCGCCGACGCCGGTGACCGCCGTGGCACGAGCGGTCGGGTGCATGCGACCGACGCCGCGCTGGCGTTCGTGCCCGCCGACCACCGCTCGGCCGAGGTCGACGTCGTGCGCGCGGACGGTGTCCATCGCGAGCCGTTCGTGACGACGATCGAGCTCGACCGGCTGGGACACGAGTGGGAGTGGGAGGGCTCGCCGGAGGTCACCCTGCACGTGGTCGACTCGATCGATGCCGCAGTGGCGCTGTGCAACGAGCACAGCCCGCACTTCGTCGCGGCGCTCGTGAGCGAGTCGTCCGAGGCGCACGCTGCCTTCTGGTCGACGGTCGACGCGCCGTTCGTCGGCGACGGCATGACGCGGTGGGTCGACGGGCAGTACGCGCTCTCGACACCCGAGCTCGGTCTGTCGAACTGGGAGGGCGGGCGCATGCTCGGCCGCGGTGGGATCCTCTCCGGCGACTCGGTGTACACGGTGCGCTACCGCGCCCGGATCACCGACCCCGACCTGCGCCGCTAGGCCGTCAGCGCCAGACGCCGTTGATGTCGACGATCAGGTGGACGTCGCGGAAGACGTACAGGCACAGCTCACCGCTGCTCGACAACTTGACCATCGCGCCGTTGGCGTTCGTGTCGAAGCTGCCGACGTTCAGGTTCGACGTCTCGGGGCGGCTCCCGCACGGGTAGGCCGTGACGTGCAGCGGCTCGTTCGACTGGGTGGCGGTCAGGTTCACCGAGGCCGCCTCGGCGTCGGCGGGGATGCCGCGGGCACCGGCGATCTGCAACCGGACGACCTGGCCGGCGCGGACCCGCGAGCCGTTGGTCGACTCGTTGAGGCCGCTCGTGAACTCGCGGCTGTCGAACAACCGGACCGGCGACAGCGGAGTGAACTCGAACCCGGCGTCGGTGCCGAAGTAGCCGGTGTAGTCGACGGCGACCTGCAGGTCGGTGAGCGAGGTCAGGCAGATGTCACCTCGGTCGTCCGTGCCGACGACGACCGAGTTCGGTCGGGCTTCGTCGGCGAGGTAGTTGATCGTCGACGTGTCGGCCGAGGCGGTGGCGCCACACGGGTACACCTGCAGATGGCCGGCGGCGGGCGCACCGATGGCCGTGACGTTCAACGCGACGGCGTCGGCGCCGATCGGTGCGCCGCCGACGACCCCGGTGACGCGGATGGCGCGCTCGACCCCGGCGCGCAGGGAGCGTTCGCCCGGCTCGCGGCTGTCGAACAGGCGGTGCGGTGTCGCGGGCTGGAACTCGGCGGTGTCGTCGGCGTCGTAGTAGCCGTTGACGTCGATCACGAGGTCGATGTCGGTGAACGCGACCACGCAGAAGTCACCCCCGTCCAGGGGCACGATGGCCTGGTTGGCGACGTTGACGAAGGGGCGGTAGCCGAGGGTGCTCACGTTCGGGACCTCGTCGCCGCAGTCGAACACGGTCAGGTGGCCGTGGCTCCGGGGCTGGACGGCCACGAAGTTGGCGCTGATCGCGGCCACGTCGGCCTCGGCCGCCTTGATGCGGACCGTGGTGCCGGCGCGGAGCTTGGTGGCGCCCAGGCCCTTGCGGGTGTCGACGAGCCGGAACGGGTCGACCGGGCGGAAGTTCGCCGGACCGGCCACGGGCTCGGTGTCGGGCACCGGGACCGGCGCGGCGCTGAGGGGCGCGGCGGTGTCGACGCTGAACGACCAGGTCGTCGAGCCACCGTTGCTGTCGACCGTGGCGGTGTAGGTGCCGTTCGCGAGCACCTGACGGGGCATGACGACGACGCCGTGGTCCCCGCCGAGGATCGCCCGGGCGGTGCCGCTGGTGTTGCCGGGGTGCAGCGTGCAGGTCTCGATCGGTCCGTTCGGTCCCGTGATCGTGGCCGACGCCGTCGACACGTCGTTCGGCATGAGCGCGATGAGGGGGAGACCGGCTTCACCGGTCCAGCCGCACATCGCCATCGGGTCGGGGAACTCGGTGATGAACCGGTTCAGTGGCACCGTCGCGCCGCGTCCCGGGAACACGATCGGATCGGCCGGTCGAGGTCGGCCGTGGTCGATGCCGCGGATCACGTCGAGCGTGCCACCCGACCGCCAGGGCGTCGGGGTGTTCGCGCTGGCGCACAGCCCGAATCCGCTCGTGGCGAGCGAGTGCCGGAGGATGCCGATCGCGTGGAACGGTCCCGTCATCCAGAGGTCGATGTGGTTGCGCGCCGTGGCCGTCACCGAGCTCGACACGGCGACGTTGCCGCTGTTGCCGGCGGTGTCACCACCTGCGGTGTAACCCGGGCGGCCGGGGATCTCGTCGTGTGCGATGCCGTTCTGCAGCATGTAGCACGAGTGCGCCTCGGCCTCGGCCGACCAGGTGCCGTTGGCCGTCACCGGCGGCAGGTCGCTCATCGCCCGGTACGTGTTGACGATGCCGAGCCAGTCGTCATCGGCGGGGCCGCCGGCCGTGGCCGGCGAGTTCGCGGCCAGCGTGAGCACGGCACCGGCGAGCGTCGCGAGTGCCGCTGCCGCAGCGACGCGGCGGCGCCGTGGAGCACTCGGCGAGGCGGAAGCCGTTTCGATCACGCAGACTCATCGGGACCCCGGCTGGAATCCTCAACGAGCCTGACGTGTTCTTGAGAGAACCTTGTGACCGTGCTCGGCGTCGTTCGTCAATGACCTTGCACGGCGTCGAACACCGTGTTCCAGCCACGCGCTGCGCGTCCGGTACGGCGCTCGCGACGGTCGCTCCGGCGAGCGGCGAGCAGGGCGGTGTTGACGCCGAGCCAGCGGAGGGGCTCGGGTTCCCATCGACGTGATCGGTGTCCCACCCAGGGGAGGCGGACGTGCTCGGCGTCGACGTCGTCGGCCGGCCCGGCGATCAGTGCGGCGAGGGTGCGACCGGCGGCGTACGTCGTGGCGACGCCGTCGCCGACGTATCCGCCGACGGTGGCGATGCCCTGGTCGCGGTCGAACACGACCGACGGGTGACGGTCGCGGGGGACCGCCAGCACGCCACCCCAGTGATGCGTGAACGTCACGTCGTCCAGGACCGGGAACATCAGGCGGAGCTCGTCGACGAGCAGTCGACGGATGTCGTCGTCGCGATCGAAGCTCGGGTCGATCCGCGAGCCGAAGTGGTACGGCGCGCCCCGACCGCCGAAGGCGATCCGACCGTCCGCCGTGCGCTGGCCGTAGATGATGAGCGACCGCCCGTCGGCGAACGTGGGGCGATCGGCGAGCCCGATCGCGTCCCACGCGTCGGGGCCGAGGGGTTCGGTCGCGACCATGAGCGAGTAGAGGGGCATGACCGTGCGGCGTTCGCCGGCGAGCTGTGGTGTGTACCCCTCGGTCGCTCGCACCACGACGTCCGCGCGCACCGTGCCGCGGTCGGTCGCGACCCGCCCGGGCTCGTGACGCTCGACGGTCGCGCCCTCGACGATCGTGACGCCGCCGGCGTGCGCTGCGTGCGCGAGCGCGTGCACGAGGCGCGCCGGATGCACCACCGCGCAGTGGGGCGTGACGAGCGCGCCGAGCACATCGGTCGCCCCGCAGGTGTCGGCGGCGTCGACGGCGTCGATCCATCGGTAGTCGTCCTCGCCGAAGCCGAAGCGTCGGTACTCGGCGAGCTCGTCGTGGAGTCGCTCGACCTGTGGCGGCAGCCGCGCCATCGAGATCGAGCCGCCCTGGTGGAACACGTCGGCGGCGGCGTGGGTGCGGCACCACTCGCCGATACGTCGCACGGTGTCGTGCATCGTCGATTGGAGGCGACGGGCGGTCGCGTCACCGTGCTCGCGTGCGACCGACGCGAGACTCATCGGGAGCAGCGCCGACGCCCACCCGCCGTTGCGTCCACTGGCCCCGAAGCCGACGTGATCGCGCTCGAGCACGGCCACGCGCAGGGTCGGGTCGATGCGGCGGAGATGCCACGCGGTCCACAGGCCCGTGTAGCCCGCTCCGATGATCGCGACGTCGACATCGGCCGGCACGTCGCTCGCTGCGGCGGCGAACCGCTCGGCGTCCGGCAGCGTGTCGGCCCACAGCGATGGTCCGGAGGCGAGGGGCACTCCAATACGCTAGTGCGCCGTGGCCGCACCGGCGGCCGTCGTACGAGCGTCACCCCACGTCGCATGAGCCTCCTCCCCCCACCCACGTCGCCCGCCGCCGGCTGGTACGTCGACCCCTGGACGGGCGGTCGGCGCTACTGGGACGGTCGCGCGTGGGTCGGTACGCCGTTGCCGCCGGTCTCGGTGATCTCCCCGGCATCGACGCGCGAGGCGCACCCGAGCCTGCCCATCTGGGCGGCGATCGGTGCGCTCGGCATCCTCACGCTCTCGCTGGTGGTCGGCAAGATCGTCACCGACCTCGTGGTCGATCGCGGCTGGCCGCTCCTGGTGTACATCCTGATCGCGACCGTGGTGTCGTACGGGCCGTCGATCGTCTGGGGCTTCTACGTCCGTCGCCGGTGGGGCGCCGGCAGCTTCGCTGCGCTCGGATGGCGGTTCCGGTGGACCGACCTCGGCTGGGGTCCGGTCGTCTGGCTCTGCGCCATCGTCGTGCAGGCGTGCCTCGCGGTCCTGATCCTGTTGACCGGCATCCCGTTCGAGTCGAACATCGACTCGGGGGGCCCCGACGCGAGCGATCGCGCCTATGTCGTCGCCCTGCTCGTGGCGGCCGTCATCGCGGCGCCCGTCATCGAGGAGCTGGTGTTCCGGGGGCTCGTCATGCGCGGGTTCCTGAGCTCGATGCACGCCGCCATCGCGATCCCGCTCCAGGGCGTGCTGTTCGGGATGGCGCACTTCGACCCGGTGCGCGGCGTCGGCAACATCGGGTTGGTGATCGTCCTGTCGGGTGTCGGTGTCGTCCTGGGCGCCGCGGCGTTCTGGTTGCGGCGTCTCGGACCCGTGGTGCTTGCGCACGCGATCGTGAACGGTGTCGCGCTCACGATCGCGCTCACCGGGTGGCTCGACGATGTCGAGAACCCGTTCGAGTCGGTAGTCGCCGCGATCGGCGTGCTCTCAGCGCTCGTCGGCTGACAGCTGCACGTTGTCGATCAGACGAACGTCGCCGAACCAGGCCGCCGTCAACAGTGCGGCGCCGAGCGTGTCGTCGAGCGTGCCGTCGAGCGGTTCCAGCGTGGCCGCGTCGACGAGCTCGACGTACTCGAGCGACGCGCGTGGCTCGGCAGCGATCAGGTCTGACGGGATCCGTCGCAGGACCGCCGCGTCGCGTTCGCCGGCGTCGAATCGCTCGCGCGCAGCGAACAGCGCACGCGACAGCACCGTCGCGGCGTCGCGATCGTCGGGAGTGAGCCGGACGTTGCGGCTCGACATGGCCAGACCGTCCGGCTCGCGCACGATCGGCACACCGACGACGTCGACCCCGACGTCGAGGTCGGTCACCATGCGCCGGACGATCGCGAGCTGCTGGAAGTCCTTCTCGCCGAACACCGCGGTGTGCGGGCGGGTGGCGTTCAGCAGCTTGGTGACCACCGTCGTCACCCCTTCGAAGTGGCCGGGTCGCATCGGGCCCTCGAGCCGATCGGCGAGGGGGCCGGGGACGACGCGCGTCTGGAACGCGGGGCCGTACATCGCAGCCGCGGTCGGGGCGTAGACGGCCGCCACGCCGATGCGTTCGCATGCGTCGAGGTCGTCGTCGATCGGACGTGGGTAGCGGTCGAAGTCGGACGACTCGTTGAACTGCAACGGGTTGACGAAGATCGTCACGATCACCCGGTCGGCATGGTCGAACGCTCGCTCGACGAGCGTGAGGTGACCGGCGTGGAGCGCACCCATCGTCGGGACGACCGCGATCCGGTGGCCGCCTGCTCGGACCCGATCGGACCACCGCTGCATGTCGGCGGGGGTGGTCAGGACGTCCACGGCGCTCGACTGTACCGGCCGGTCAGCGGCGTGAGGAGTGCTCGGGGAGCGCTCGGAACGCCGACGGGCAGAGGCCGCGGTAGCTGGGTGTCGTGCCGTGGCTCGTGGCGGTCGTGAGCGCATCGACGCAGGCCATCGCGAACACGTCGGCGGCCGCCGCGGCGAGACGGTTCAGGTGGGCGGTGCGCGATGCACCGCGATCGCCGAGCGGTCGATCGTCGTGGCCGAGGTCGTCGCGACCGGTCGCGAGCGCGAACACCGCGTCGCCGTCGACGAGGGTGTGAGCCGGCCGGACCGACCTGGCGATGCCGTCGTGTGCGGCCATCGCGAGCCGGCCGGCCTCGGGACGGGTGAGGTCGCCGGTCGTGGCGACGACGCCGATCGTCGTGTTGAGTGGCGGTGGCGCCTCCGAGGCCTCGCGGTGCGACACGTATGCCCGCCGCTCGGCCGCGTCTGGCCGGCGGAGACCCGGGGTGCGTTCGAACGGCAGCCCGGTCGAGCGGTCGACGACGTCGCCGGCGGCGTTCAGGACGACGAGGGCGGCGACGGTGATCGGCATACCGGCGAGCTCGACGACGGTCGACGCCATGCCGACGCCACCTTGCAGACCGCCCGCACGGGCGCCGGTGCCCGCCCCGACCGAACCGCGGGCGGCCGAGCCGCCGGCGCCGCGTGCCGCCCGCCGCCCGAACTCCGGCGTCGGGCGCTTCGCGAACGCTCCGCCGCGGCCCAGGTCGAAGATCACGGCGGCCGGCACGACCGGGACGACGTGACGGGGGTCGTCGCCCACCGGCACGCCCAGGCGTCGCCGTTCGAGCTCGGTGACGACCCCGTGAGCAGCCG
>JAUHYJ010000679.1 GCA_030425785.1 Acidimicrobiia bacterium
GACGGTGAGGTCGCCGAGGCGCGGTTCGTCACCGCCGACGAGCTGATCGGCCTGATGTCCACCGAGCCGTTCCTGCCGTCGTGTCGTGGGATGATCCTGCCGCTGGTGCCCGGGTTCGAGCGATGTGCGGCGCGCCTACGATGGGACGCCGTGCGAGTCGAGTTCACGATCGAGCCCTTCGTCGAGGCCGCGCCGGGTCCGCACGTGACGGCACCCGTCGACGCGCTGGCGGCGATGGGGATCGAGGCCGAGGTCGGGCCCTTCGGATCGGCGTGCGAGGTCGGTCCCGAGCAGGCCGGTGCGGCGATCTCGACCATCGTCCAGTCGGCGATCGAGCACGGGGCGACGCACATCAACGTCGACATCTCGGCGGGCCCGACATGAGCGACCCCGAGCCGCACCCGCTGATCGCCGCCGTGACACCGGTCGTCGAGCGGGTTGGTGCGTCACTCGTGACGCCCGACGAGATCGACCCCGCCGACGTCCCCCTGGTGTGGGACGACGAGGTGATCGCAGCGGTGCGGATGCCACCGCTCCACGGTGCGCTCGATCGGCTCATCGAGACGATCGAGGCCGAGCTCGGTGCCCCGCTCCCCGACCTGTCACGAGCCGACAAGCAGCGTGCCGTGCGGTTGCTCGACGAGCGTGGCGCGTTCATCCTCCGGCGTGCCGTCGAGGACGTCGCCGACGCCATGGGCGTCAGCCGGATCACGGTCTACAACTACTTGAACGCGATCCATCGCTGATGGCTCGAGGCGACGCCTTCGACGTCGTCGGCTTCGACGCCGACGACACCCTCTGGAAGTCGGAGGACTACTTCCAGGCGGCCGAGGACATGTACGCGGAGCTCGTCGGCCCGCACACGCCCGACGGGGTCGATGCGCTCGACGCGCTGCACGCGATCGAGCTCGACAACGTGCCGATCTCCGGGTACGGCGTGAAGGCCTTCGCGCTGTCGATGGTGCAGGCGGCGGTCACGGCCACCGGTGGTCGGGTCCCGGCGTCGGTGCTCGGCCGGATCGTCGACCATGCCCACGAGATGTTGATGGATCCGGTCGAGCTGCTCGACGGCGTGCCCGAGACGCTGGCCGCCGTCGGCCGCACCCACCGCCTCGTGCTGATCACGAAGGGCGACCTCGTCCACCAGATCCGCAAGGTCCGCACCTCGGGGCTCGAGCACCACTTCGAGCACATCGAGGTCGTGCTCGAGAAGGACGTCGACACGTACCGGCGCGTGCTCGACGAATGGGGCATCGAACCAGCGCGCTTCTGCTTCGTCGGCAACTCGGTCCGTTCGGACGTGCTGCCGATCATCGAGTTGGGCGGTACCGGGGTGCACGTGCCGTACCACGTGACCTGGGGCCACGAGCTCGTTCACGACCACGACGGCGGCTTCGCCGAGCTGGCCAGCATCTCCGACGTGCCCGCCTGGCTGGCGGCTGACGCCTGAGGCCGACGTCGTGCCGCAGAACGTCTATGACGACCCGGACTTCTTCGCCGCCTACGCCGGGCTGCATCGACAGCAGCAGGGCCTCGCCGGTGCGCCGGAGTGGCCGGCGATGCGAGCGATGCTGCCGGACGACCTGACGGGGCGCCGCGTCCTCGACCTCGGTTGCGGGTACGGCTGGCTGGCGCGCTGGGCCGAGGATGCCGGAGCCGAGGGCGTCGTCGCCGTGGACGTGTCGACCCGGATGCTCGATCGGGCGCGCTCGTTCGCCGATGGCGGCCGCATCGAGTACGTGCTCGCCGACCTCGACGAGTACTCGCCCGATGGACCGTGCGATGTGGTCGTGAGCTCGTTGACGCTGCACTATGTGGCCGACCTCGACCGCCTCCTGCGCGCGTGCGCGTCGTCGTTGACGCCGGGGGGCCGATTCGTCGCATCGTGCGAGCACCCGATCTACCTGGCGCCGTACGAGCCGCGGTTCGTCGAACGCCCCGGCGGCCACGAGTGGCCCGTCAGCGGCTATCAACGCGAGGGGCGGCGCGAGGTGGAATGGCTCGGGCACGAGGGTGTCGTGAAGTTCCACCGTCGGATCGACACGTACCTCGGTGCGCTCCGCTCGGCCGGTCTCGCGCTCACCGACCTGGTCGAGTGGGGTCCGAGCGACGACGACCTCGTCGAACACCCCGAGTGGGCGCCCGAGCTCGAGCGCCCGATGATCCTGCTGCTCGGGGCGACGCCGGCGCACGATGACGCCCATGATGACGCCTGAGATCGCGAACGACGGCGAGCGGATCACTCCACGAGCTGGAGCACGACGTCCGAGAGCCGATCGAGGGTGTCGACGCTGACGTCGGCCTGGTCGGCCCGCCGACGCTGCTCCGCGCCGTCGACGAGCCGGTGTCGCCGATCGAACACGTTGCAGTGGACGACCGCCCCGAAGCCC
>JAUHYJ010000680.1 GCA_030425785.1 Acidimicrobiia bacterium
CGCCTGGATCATCTCGCGCATGCGCGCGGCCGGGTGGCTCCACTCCATCGAGAACCGCTTCGTGATGTGCGGCTTGATCTGGCTCCCGAGGCCGAGGACGAATCGGCCCTGGCTGAGCGTCTGCAGGTCCCAGCCGATGTTGGCGAGCAGCATCGGGTTGCGGGCGAAGGCGACGGCGATCGAGGTGCCGAGCTCGATCTCGGACGTGTTCGCCGCCGCGACCGCGAGCGGCAGGAACGGGTCGTGGGCCGTCTCGGCCGTCCACGCACCGGAGTAGCCGGCGGCTTCGAGTTCGGCGGCCTTGGCGCCGGCGGCGGCGATGGACCCGGTGAGCGATGCGTCGACCTTCATGTCACGGATAGTGCCAGGCACGACCCGCTGCAGCTCAGTCCTGGTCGCGCAGGAACTCCTCGAACTCGGCGGCGATCTCGTCACCCGACCGCATCTCGAGCGTCGGTGCGCCGGTCGAGCCGTCGGACTGGTCCGGCCCGGCGTCGTAGAGCTGCTCGAGCTGACCGACCATCTGGGCGTGCTCGTCGTTGCCGGCGACGAGGCGGTCGAGTCGTCGCCCGGCGTCGACGACCTCGGCGCGCAGCTCGCTCGCGTCGAAGACGAGGCCGGTGGCCTCGCGCAACCCGTCGAGCAGCGCGACCGACGCCGAGGGGTACGTCATCGACGAGATGTAGTGCGGCACCTGTGCCCAGATGCCGAGCGCCGGGATGCCACGCTCGTGCATCTCGCGCTCGAGTGCGGCCGCGGCGCCGGCCGGCACGTCGATCGTGCTGCGGAGGAACGGGACCCGCGCGAGCACGTCCTGCGACGGGCTGCTGACCGACAGCCGGGCCGGGCGGGTGTGCGGCACGGCGAACGGGTAGGCACCGAGGTGCGCCATCGACGTCACACCGAAGTCGGCCGCGAGCTCGCCGACCTCATGGGTGAAGCGGTGCCAGGCCATGTCGGGCTCGGGGCCGCGGAGGATGAGCAGGTCGCGGCCGGTCCGGTCGTGTCCGGACGACATCGTGATCCGCTCCCAACGCAGGACGGAGTGCAGCCCCTCGCGGAGTTCCATGACCGGTCGGCGGGCGCGGTAGTCGACGTAGACGTCGTCGTCGAACTCGACGAACGGGGTCGCCTCGCAGTCGTCGGCGACGGCGTCGATGGCGGCGGTCGCGGCGCCGCCGGCGTCGATCCAGCCGCCCAGCATGACGAGCAGCACCGGTTCGTGGAGTTCGGGCGTCGGGCCCAACCACAACACGCTGTCGTCACTCACCCCGCCGAGGGTACCCCCGATAGCCTGATCGTCATGGCGATCGACACGACCGACGCGACCTTCCAGACCGATGTCATCGACGCGTCGATGACCACGCCGGTGGTCGTCGACCTGTGGGCGACGTGGTGTGGGCCGTGCCAGACGCTCGGACCGATCCTCGAACGGGTGGTCGGCGAGACGAACGGTCAGGTCAAGCTGGTCAAGGTCGACATCGACGCCAACCCCGGTGTCGCCCAGGCGTTCCGGGTCCAGTCGATCCCGATGGTCGTGGCGTTCGACGGTGGCCAGCCGGTCGACGCGTTCATGGGCGCGCAGGGTGAGCACGAGGTGCGTGAGTTCGTGCAGCGGCTGCTGCCGACCGAGGCCGAGAACCAGCTCGCGGCGCTCATCCAGGCCGGCGACGAGACCTCGCTGCGGTTGGCGCTCGAACGTGACCCCGGCAACGAGGACGCGATCGTCGCGCTCGCGGAACTGCTCGTCGCCCGCGGCGACGCCGAGGAGGCACTGGCCTTGCTCGAGCGCATCCCCGAGACCGATCGGACCCGCCACGTGGCGGCCAAGGCGCGGGTGCACATCGCCCCGGACGACGACTACGACCAGCGCCTCACCGAGCTGCTCGATCAGGTGAAGGACGACGACGACGCCCGCCAGCAGTTCGTCGACCTCCTCGAGCTGATGGGCCCCGACGACCCACGCACGGCGCCGTACCGCAAGCAGCTCACCGCCCGTCTGTTCTGACGCCGGCGTTCGCATCGCGCATCACGCGCATCGCACGGATAGGGTGATGCGTACCGGCTTCCTCCACGTCTGATCCACGCGCCCTCTGGTGCGTGTCGATCCCAGGAGGTCCCGATGGACGAGCGATCGGGTGTTTCGCCCCTCGACCGTGTCGATCGAGTACGTGCGGATCCAGGTCGACCTGAGCCGCCACGGCCGCTGCCCGACCGCCGCATCGCCGACCTGGCCGCGGCGTGGTGGGCGTGGGTCGGTCCGGTGCGGCTCGTCACGACGGCGGTGTGCGTCGCGGTCGTCGCCGCCGGTGGGTGGTGGTTGGTGCGGGCGCCGACCCCGGCGACCGAGGCCACACTGCCGTTGACGTCGGCGTCCACCGGCG
>JAUHYJ010000681.1 GCA_030425785.1 Acidimicrobiia bacterium
GCTCGACATCGCCGGCGTGTCCGCGGTGGCCCACGAGCACGGCGTGCCGCTCATCGTCGACAACACCGTCGCCTCCCCGTGGCTGATCCGCCCGTTCGAGCACGGCGCCGACATCGTCGTGCACTCGGCCACCAAGTTCATCGGCGGCCACGGCACCTCGATCGGCGGCGCGATCATCGACGGCGGCACCTTCGACTACGGCGAGTCCGGCCGCTTCCAGAACTTCAACGAGCCCGATCCGAGCTACCACGGGCTCGCGTACTGGCCGGCGCTCGGTCACGGCGCCTTCATCCTCAAGGCCCGCGTCCAGTTGCTCCGCGACATCGGCATGGCGATCTCCCCGTTCAACGCCTTTGCCTTCCTGCAGGGCCTCGAGACGCTGAGCCTGCGCATGGAGCGGCACTGGTCGAACACCGCCAAGGTCGTCGAGTTCCTGCAGGGTCGCTCCGAGGTGAAGAGCATCAACTACGCCGGCATCGAATCGAGCCCGTGGCACGAGCGTGCCAAGAAGCTCGGCGGTGGCAAGGGCTACGGCTCGGTCATCGCGTTCGAGATCGACGGCGGCCTCGAGGCCGGCAAGAAGTTCGTCGAGGGGCTCACGCTGCACAGCCACGTCGCCAACATCGGCGACGCCCGCAGCCTGGTGATCCACCCGGCCAGCACGACCCACAGCCAGCTCACGCCCGAGGAACAGGCGGCGAGCGACGTCACGCCCGGACTCGTTCGGCTCAGCGTCGGCCTCGAGCACGTCGACGACATCATCGCCGACCTCGAACAGGGCTTCGCCGCAGCGTCCGGCTGACCAGCCGGACGGCGCGCCGTCGGCGCCGACGTCCGAAAACCCGGACCGTGCCCGCCGGATCGGGCTCGTAGGGTCCCGGCATGGACCTCGGCGACGTGTGCTACCACACCGGGCTCGACTTCCTCGACGCCGTCACGCGCCTGACACAGCGCCAGCGCTCGTCGCATCCGACCCACGGCCTGTTCGAGGCCGCCGACTTCCAGTGGTGGTGGCGGGTACCGCGGGCGAGCGACGAGCTGCCGCAGCTGTTCTGGTTGGCCGACGACGAGCCGGTCGCCGCGACGATCCTCACCGTGTGGTCCGATCGGGTCGCGCTCGATCCGGTGCTGATGCCGGGGCTGGACGACGCACAGATGGCCGAGGTCGTCGAGCGCGGGCTCGCACACGCGTCGACGCTCGGCTTCGACACGGTGGCGTTCGAGGTCGACGCCGGCGACGGCGCCATCGGCCCGATGCTCGACGCGCGAGGGTTCGGCACCGACGACGGCGTGGTGGAGACGTGGCTCGACGCCGCCGCGTGCCCAGCCGTGTCCGACCTGCCCGACGGCTATCGGCTCACGACGCGGGCGGCGACCGCCGACCGCCCTCATCACATGATCAGCGACCGTCGCGGGCACCCCGACCCCGAGCCACGGCTCCGCCAGACCTCGCTGTACCGCGACGATCTCGACCTCGTCGTGCTCGCCCCCGGCGACGAGGTCGCCGCCTACGGGCTGTTCTGGCACGACCCCGTGTCGGCCACCGGGCTCGTCGAACCGATGCGGACCGAGGACGAGCACCAGCGCCGTGGGCTGGCGCGTCACGTCCTCACCGACGGGGTCGAACGTCTCGTGCGAGCCGGCGCCGAGCGCATCAAGATCTGCTACGAACCGGACAACCCGGCGGCGGGTCACCTCTACACCAGCGCCGGCTTCGCCCCCGCGCGCTCGACCGTCATGCGTCGAAGGGTGCCGACTCAGTCGTCGCGCTGGTCGTCGTCGCGCTGGTCGTCGAGGAACTGCTCGAACAGGGCGCCGAGGTCGTCGGCGGTCGGGATCGCCGCCTCGGCCTTGCGGTCGTGGTCGGCCTCGAGCATGCGGACGTACATCTGCAGCTGCGGGTCGTTGGCGACGATCTCGTCGTGCAGGCCGCGCGCCCGATCGATCTCGGCCGCGAGCTCGCCCTCGTCGTCGGGGACCGGCACCCCGAGCACGTGCGACAGGTGGGTCTGCAACGCAGCCACCGCCTGCGGGTGCTCGGTGTTCATGAGGTAGTGCGGGATCCCGACGCGCAACGACACCGACGGCAGCCCGGCGTCGGCCAGCGCGGTCTGGACCACCCCGATCACTCCGGTCATGCCCTGGTAGCTCGGTCGCCCGATGCCGAGGCTGCGGGCGAGGGCGGCGTCGGTGGTGCTGCCGGTCACGAGCGGCGTGCGGGTGTGGGGGACCGCCTCGGCGGCCGAGCCGACGGTCACGACGGCCTCGCACTTCAGCCGCTGCGCGACCTCGACCAGGCAGTCGCTGTAGGTGCGCCAGTACAGGTGCGGCTCGACGCCGACGAGCACGACGAGGTCACGGCCACCCTGACCGCGGACGA
>JAUHYJ010000682.1 GCA_030425785.1 Acidimicrobiia bacterium
CGGTGTGGACGCTGATCGTGAGGGTCGCGGCGATCTCGCGGTTGGTGGCACCCGACGCGACCAGCGACAGCACCTCGGCCTCACGACGGCTCAGTGGGCCGGTGTCGTGGCTGGCGTGTGCGGTGTCGTCGAGCCGGGCGCGGCGCGCCCGAGCGCGACGCACGTCGTCGACGGCGCCGAGCTGGTCGAACGTGGCCTCGGCCGCGTCGAGCTCGAGCCGCGCCGTCGCCCGGTCGGCGAGCGTGAGGAGGGCATCGGCGAGCACGCATCGGGCCGTGGCGGCTTCGTACGGGAAGCCGGCGCCGGTCAGCGCGGTGACCGCCGCCCGCAGCGGCCCGATCGCCTCGGCCGGCTGGTTGTCGGCGAGACGGGCCATCCCGGCCACCAGGTCGGCGAGGCCCGCGATCAGCGGACCGGGAGTCTCGTCCGCGAGTGATCGCAGACCGGTCTCGGCGACGGTGAGCGCGTCGCGGTCGTCGCAGGCGGTGGCGACCGAGGCGAGCGCGAGCAGGAGCTGCGCGCGGGGAAGTGGTTGCGCGGGTCCGGGTCGAAGTGCGGACCGGATCGACCGCAACGCCGTCGCGGCGTCGTCCCGGGCCAGCGCGACGAGCGACAGCCCGGGTTGCGGATCGGCGCCCAGCTCGTGGGCTCGCCGGTAGGCCGCCTCGGCGCTCGCCAGATCGCCGCGCAGCCGGTGCAGGTCGCCCGCCAAGAGGTAGGCCTGCCCAGCGTACCGCGGGTCGAACCTGACGAGATCGTCGCACGCCTGGCTGGCGGCGCGGCGCGCGCCGTCCCAGTCACCGTGGAGCAGGGACAGCTCACACGCGTAGACACGGCACAGGCCGGGGTACATGTGGCCCTCGCGCAGGGTCTCGCACCAGCGCATGGCGGCGGCGCTCCACTCGGTCGCACGGCGCAGGTCGGCGATCGCGAAGCACGTCGACACCACGTTGCAGAAGATCCAGCCGACGTGCAGGGGCTGCAGCTCGCCGTTGATCACGCTCACCATCGCCTCGTCGAGCCGACGCAGGCCGTCCTGGCGTCGGCCCTGGGCCACGAGGGCACAGCCCTCGGCGTGCACGGCCATCGCCGCGAGGTCGGCGTCGTCGGCGGCGAGGGCGTGGCGATGGGCGGCGCGCGCGTGAGCGGCGGCGGCGTCGTACTCGCCGGCGGCGGACGCCGGGTACGAGTCCGCGAACGCGAGCCAGCCGTGCACCGCCGGGTCGTCGGAGCGCAGCGTGTGCTGCCGGCACCGCTCGAGCCAGCCGCTGGCCGGCGACAGCTCTCCGACGAGGAAGAACTCGAAGAACAGCTGCCGGGCGGACTGTGCCGCCGCCGCATCGTCACCGTCGGCCACATGGGCTCGGTAGGCGGCCTGGCGGACCTCGACCGACCGGTGAGGATCGTCCGTCCAGAACTCGGCATCGGCGAGGAGATCGAGCTCGGCCGGGCTGAGCTCGGCGAGCGGGCGAGCGGCGAGTCGGTCGCGCGTCTCGCGCCACCGGGGCGTCGTCCCGATCGCTCCCACGAGTCGATCGTAGGCGACCGGTGGCCGGCCTCGTCCCGATTCGGGGCGTCAGCGCTCGCCGATGACGGCGCGCCAGTCGCGGCTCGCCGGTGGTGGGGGAGGACGCTCGTGGGTACGCACGTGGTCGATCAGCTTGTCGAGGATGCGGACGAGGTCGGCGGCCTCGTCGTCGGTGATGCCGTCGATGATGTGGCGGACCTGGACGGCTTCGCGCCGCTTCATCTCGACGGCCATCTCGCCGCCGAGGTCCGTCGCGTACAGCTGGGTCCGTCGCCGGTCGTCGGGGTCGACGCGGCCCTCGACGAGGCCCTTCTTGGTGAGCTGGCGCACCGCTCGCGACAGCGTCATGATGTGCTGCGCGCTCGCGTCGGCGATCTCGGTCTGGGTGATGCCCGGCGCGTCGTAGATCAGGCGCAGCGTCCGCCACTCGGGCAGGCTGATGCCGAACGGCACCTGCGTGTTGGCGTAGAACGGTCCGCTGATCAGGTTGCCGACCACGGCGAGCGACCGGGTGGCGCGCACGGCACGACGTTCGGCCTCGGAGAGGTCGTCGGTTGCGGGTGGCGAGTGTCGGGAGGTCACGGCGTTCGAATCTAGGGGGATGTCCCGGCGGCGCGCCCACAGTGCGTTGACACGGTCGGGGTTCGGTTCTAGTGTGACAGATACTAACGATCGTGAGCAATGGGGGCGATCGTGCGAACCAGGGGGTACACAGCATGCGACGACAGCACCTCGTGCCGATCGCGTTCTTGACGACGGCAGCGCTGATCGCCGGCGCCTGCGGTGGCGACGACGACGCCGCCGACGAGCCGTCCGACGCGAACGTCGACGAACCGGCCGACGACTCGGC
>JAUHYJ010000683.1 GCA_030425785.1 Acidimicrobiia bacterium
CAGGACTGCCGGGGCGCCGACAGCGTCGAGGAGTTCGACCGCCAGCGTGCGAAGCTGCTGCCGGCACTCGCCAAGCTCGACGCCGACGTGATCGGCATCATCGAGATGGAGAACACGCCCGGCGTCAGCCCCGAGGCCGACCTCGCCGCGGGTGTCAACGCCGAGACGGGTTCCACGAGCTGGTCCGCGATCGACGCGGCTGCGGTCGGCGGTGGTGTCGTCGGCACCGATGCGATCCGGGTCGGCATGATCTACGACTCCGCCGCGGTCGAGCCGGTGGGTGACCCGGCGCTGCTCGACTTCTCGCTCGACTCGCTCGGCCAGCCCCGCAGCCGAACCGCGGTGGCGCAGACGTTCCGGTCCGTGTCGACGGGAGCGGTCTTCACGGCCGTCGTCAACCACTTCAAGTCCAAGAGCGGCTCCGAGATCGACGATTCCGGCGCCATCTGCTCGACCGACCCGACCTACCCCGACTGCGACCAGGGCGACGGCCAGGGGTACTTCAACGCGATCCGCACGACCCACGCCGGCGAGCTCGTCGACTGGCTCGCGACCGACCCCACGGGGAGCGGCAGCGATCACGTGATCGTGCTCGGCGACTTCAACTCGTACGCGATGGAGGACCCGATCGACGTGCTCGGTGCTGCCGGCTACGTCGACCTCGCCCCGAGCGCGTACTCGTACGTGTTCGACGGCCAATGGGGCACGCTCGACTATCTCTTCGGCTCGCCGAGCGTCGCAGCTGCGGTCACCGGGTACGGCCACTATCACATCAACGCCGACGAGCCGTCGGTCCTCGACTACGACACTGCCTTCAAGACCGATCGCCAGATCGACCTGCTGTACGCGCCGGACGAGTTCCGGACCTCCGATCACGATCCGGCGCTCGTCGGGCTCGATCTCGAGGTCGACGTCGCCCTCACGCTCGACTGGGCGATCGATCGTGTCGCCGAGCTGCGGGCCGACGGCACGCTGCATCCGCTCAAGGCTCGGCTGTTGACGGCGACGCTCGAGCGTGCGGAACGGCTGGTCGAGCGTGGTGCGACCTCGGCAGCGCGGGCGATGATCGGCGTGGCGGTGTTCCAGCTCGAGCTCTACGTCTGGTTCGGTGCACTGCCCGCTGACGACGCGGCACCGCTGATCGACGCACTGAACGCGGCGATCGAGGCCCTTCCGGCACCGCGGCGGTGGCACTACTCCGGTTGGTGACCCGGCGACCACATGGGTCGGCCGAGCGCACCTCGGCCTGATCGCCTGCGTGGACGACGGTCTCGGATGCGGCATCCGGCCACCACTACGGTGGCCGGGTGCCTCGCCGACCGTTCTGGATCGACACCGACACCGCGTCCGACGACGCCGTCGCCCTCGTCATCGCGCTGCGTCACCCCGACGTCGACGTGCGCGGCATCGGGGTGGTGGCGGGCAACGTGCCGCTCGACATGGCGGTGCAGAACGCGCTCTACACCCGCGAGCTGATCGGCCGTACCGACGTGCCGATCCACGTGGGCGAGGCGGCGCCGCTGCGACTCCCGCTCGAGACGGCCCAGAACGTCCACGGTGGCGACGGGATGGGCGACATCGGGCTGCCGCTGCACGGACGTTCCCCTGACGGCGACGACGCCGTCGACGCGCTCCTGCAGGCCTCCCACGACCACGCCGGCGAGCTGACCCTCGTCACCCTCGGACCGCTGACGAACGTCGCCCGTGCGATCGAACGCGACCCGTCACTGCCCGAGCGGATTCCTCGCACGGTCGTGATGGGCGCGGTTGCCGACCACGTCGGCAACGTCTCCCCCGTCGCCGAGTTCAACATGTGGTGCGATCCGCATGCGGTCGACGCTGTCTTGGCGTCGGGTCTGTCACTCGAGTTCGTCGGCTGGGACATCTCCCGCAAGCACGCCGTCGTGACCCCCGACGCCGCCGACGAGCTCCGGGCGGTCGGTTCGCCGATCGCGGAGTTCTGCATCGACATCCAGGCCGTCGTCGCGGCGTACTGCGCGACCGACACCAAGCTCGACGGGTTCGACCTCCCCGATCCGATCGCGACGGCGTACGCGATCGATCCGGCGATCGCGACCGACACCCGTCGGCTCAACCTCCGCGTCGAGACCGACAGCGCGCTGACCCGCGGCATGGTCGTGATGGATCTGCTCGGCTTCACCGGTCACGCGCCGAATGCGCTCGTGGTGACGGCCGCCGACCACGACCGCTTCATGGCGATGCTCCGTTCGGCGCTCGTCGACTGAGGCTCAGAGCAACAACCAGCGCGCCCGGCGAACGCACTGCTGCTCGATCCGGTCGGCCACCCTGGCGCGTTCGGCCGGATCGGCGTGCGACAGCATCTCTTCGGCATGCCGCCACACCTGTGTGCGCCACCG
>JAUHYJ010000048.1 GCA_030425785.1 Acidimicrobiia bacterium
TGTCAGCTCCCTCCGTCGGAGCCCGCCCCCACCAGGGAGACATCTGAGCCCACGGCGATCCCGCAAACACCCACGGACGGGTGACCTACAGATCCTCCGATCCGGGCCGATAATGCAGATGTGCCACGCCGCCCACTCACCGTCGCCCTCACCGTCGCCTCGCTCCTCACCGCCGGCCTGCTCGCAACCGCTCCGACGACGTCGGTGGCGGCGATGTCGAGTTGGTCGGGCGTCGTGACCGAGGTCGAGGACGGCGACACGTTTCGCATCACCCTCGACGGCGGTGAGCAACAGCACATCCGAGTCGCCGGCATCAACACCAACGAGACCAACCTCCCCGTCGACTGCCTCGCGATCGCCGCCCGTGAGCGACTGCGCGACCTGATCCTCGGCCAGCGAGTCGAGCTCCGGGCCCGTTCGGCGACCTCGACGGCGGGCGGTCGCCCGATTCGGCACGTCTTCACGACCGGCGGTGTCAACGTCGCCGAGCTGATGGTGCGCGAGGGATGGGGCGTTCCACTCGTCTTCCCCGCCGAGTTCGACTATGCGGAGAAGTACGTCGACGCGTTCTGGGACGCCAACCAGGCCGGAGTCCGGCTCCATGATCCCGATGCGTGCGGAGCCGGACCTGCCGCCGGCGCACAGATCGACATGCTGGTCAACGGCGATGCCGACGGCTCCGACAACGAGAACGTGAACGGCGAGTGGGTCCTGCTCCGGAACACCGGCAGCTCATCGTTGGATCTGTCCGGCTGGTACCTCAAGGACACGGCACTGGGCTACTACGCCTTTCCGGACGGTCGGACGATCGCTCCGGGCGGGGCTCTGCGCCTTCGCGCCGGGATCGGCTCGGACACGGCGAGCACGTTGTACATGGGGAACTCCTCACCGATCTTCTCCGCCGTCGACGGCGCATTCCTCCTCGACCCCGACGGTGACATCCGGGTGTTCGACCTCTGGCCGTGCCGCGGCCTCTGCGGGGACGCTCCGCCCGCCGACCTCGTCATCGACGAGGTCGTCTACGACATCCCCGGTGTCAACGACGATCTGCAGCCGAACGGCGAGACGATCACGATCAGGAACGTCGGCGATGCGACGGTCGACCTGCTCGATTGGCGTATCGAATCGTTCCCGCACCTCGTCTACTCCGAATCGTCACGGGTGCTCGGCCCAGGACAGAGCGTCACGGTCAAGGTCGGTACCGGCACGTCCACGTCGTCGGTGATCCACATGCAGAAGTCGGCGTCGATCCTCGACAACGACGGCGACGTCGTCGTGCTCGTGAACCCCGCAGGCGACGTGGCCGACTGCGTGTCGTGGGGTGACCGCGATTGCAGCTGGCACCCCGCGAAGGGCGTCCGGTCGCGTTCCAACCCCGACTTCAACGGCGACGGGTGGGGCGACGTCGTGGCCGCATCACCCGGAGAAGACATCGGCCGCGCCACCGACGCCGGCGCGATGAACGTTCGATACGGCTGGGATCCGGGCCTTCGGGCGTCGAACGGGAACAACTACGGCCTGTCGTCGATCTACGGCCAGGTGTGGAGCCAATCGGGGTCGGTCCCGGGCACACCGGAGGCCGGCGACGAGTTCGGAGCTGCGTTCGCCGTCGGCGATTTCGATCACGACGGCTACGACGACCTCGCAGCAGGAGCTCCGGGCGAGACGCTCTCTGGCGCCGCACGCGGCGGGGTGGTCAACGTGCTCGCGGGCTCACGCAACGGGCTGACCCCGGCGGCGCTCGGCATCGTGTCGCAATCGGGCCCGATCGCCGGCGTCCCCGAGGCGGGCGACGAGTTCGGTGCCGCTCTCGCGGCCGGCGACCTCGATGGCGACGGCTTCGACGACCTCGCCATCGGGGTTCCCGGCGAGAACTCGGGCGCCGGTCTGGTGACGGTCGTGTGGGGCGGCACGCAGGGTCTCGATCCGGCGTCCAGTACGTCGATCTCCCAAGCCGGGTCGACGCCCGGCACCCCGGAGCCCGGAGACCGCTTCGGTGCGGCGCTCGCGATCGGCGACGTCACCGGCGACGGAATTGCCGACCTGATCGTCGGTGCTCCGGGCGAGGCGATCGGGTCGCGAAACGGAGCCGGCCTCGTCCACGTGATCCCGGGGAGCAGAGGGGGCCTGACGGGGTCGGGCTCGTGGGTGCTGGTCCAAGGCGACGGCCTCGGCGGCACCGCGGAGGCCGACGATCACGTGGGTGCGGCGGTCGCGACCGGCGACGTCGACGGAGACGGTCGGCACGATGTCGTGATCGGGGTGCCTGGCGAGGACGTCTACGGACGGTCCGACGCCGGGGCCGTGCACGTCGCACCCCGTGGGCTACCAGGTGGCGACAGCCTCCTGTTCCAGGGTTCCGGTCTGCCGGGAGCATCGGAGACCGGCGATCTGATCGGCCAGGCCGTCCACGTGGCCGACCTCGATGGCGACGGGCGAGACGATGTCATCATCGGCGCTCCGGGAGAAGGGGTCGGTTCGCGCGCTGACGCCGGCGCCGTCACCGTGCTCCGTGGGTCGAGCGGACCGCTCTCGTCGGCGCCGGCGACGTGGTGGTCGCAGAACGGCCCGCTCGCAGGCGGCGCCGAGACGGACGATCGGTTCGGTTCGTCGTTGGCGACGACCGACGTCGACGGTGACGGACATCGCGATCTGCAGATCGGCGTGGCCGGCGAGGCGGTCGGCGATCGGAACGACGCCGGCGTGCTCGTTCTCGTCTACGGAAGCGCCGATGGCCTCACGACCGCCAATGGACTGATGACGCAGTCGTTCTTCGGCGGTTCGGTCGAGGCCGGCGATCGGCTCGGGGGCTGATCGGCGAGGCATCGCAGGTACGGGGCCATCCGGCCCCGAATTCCTGCCGAACGCTACACTGAGCCCGCGTGCCCCTCCTCTCGATCGTCGTCCCCGTCTACAACGTCGAGCCGTACATTCGCGAGTGTCTCGAGTCGATCGTCCGATCCGACGTCGACCTCGAGGTCATCGTCGTCGATGACCGCTCCCCGGACCATTCCGCTCGCATCGTCCAGGAGTTCGTCGACCGTGACACACGCGTCCGGCTGATCCGACTCGACGAGAACGTCGGGCTCGGTCCGGCCCGCAACGTCGGATTCGAGGCCTCCACCGGCGAGTACGTGCTCTTCCTCGACAGCGACGACGTCTACACGCGCGGTGCGCTCCGATCCATCGCGTCGGCGACGTCCAGCGGCTCGGATCTCATCATCTTCGACTACCAGCGGCTGTACTGGAACAACCGTCGCGAGCGAAACAACATGGCGTGGCTCTTCAAGAACCAGCGCGGCCCGACGACGCTCGAGCAGCGCCCCGAGCTGCTCAGGTTGCTCAACGTCAGTTGGAACAAGGCGTATCGGCGTCAGTTCCTCGTCGACACCGGCTTGCAGCACCCCCCTGGCTACTACGAGGACATCCCGTTCACCTACCCGGCACTCGGGCTGGCGACGTCGATCACCCTCCTCGACCGAGTGTGCATCGACTATCGACAGCGACGACAGGGCAGCATCCTCCGGACGTCGTCGTCGCGCCACTTCGAGATCTTCGATCAGTTCGATCGGCTGTTCGACACCATCGACGCACACCCTGCGCTCGAGCGATGGCGCGCCCCGATCTGGGATCGGTGCGCCTCGCACATCATCGCCATCCTCGCCCACGGTGAACGTCGCATCGCCCCCGACGAGCGGCGCCGGTTCTTCGCCGAGGCATCTGCTTCGTTGTCGCGCCACCTGCCGGAGGGCCACGAGCCAGGCGGCGGCAGCCGCGACACCAAGGTCAAGCTCATCCTCGCCGATCAGTACGGCGTGTTCAGTTCCCTGAAGGCGGCGAATCGCGGCCGGATCGCAGTGCGCAACCAGGCGAGGAAGGTCTGGAAGCGCAACGACGTCCGCGAGACGGTTCACAAGGGTCTCGCGAAGCTGCCGCTCGATCCCGAGCTCGCGGTCTTCTCCTCGCTCTGGGATCGCCCCCCGTCCGGCAACCCACTGGCGATCTACGAGGCGATGCGGGAGCACGCGCCTGATCTGCGCGGCGTCTGGATCGTCCGACCGGCCGATCGGCATCTCGTGCCCGACGGCTTCGAGATCGTCGCCCCGAACACGCGCCGGTACCTCGAGGTCCTCGCACGCGGCACGTACTTCGTCAACGACGTGAACTTCCCGACGTGGTGGGTGAAGCGCCCCGGTCAGTCGCACCTCCAGACCCAGCACGGTACCCCGCTCAAGTTCATGGGGCTCGACCTCCAGAAGTACCCGACGGCGGCCAAGGGCCTGCACTTCGGCGCCCTGATGACGCGAGTCGACAAGTGGGACTTCAACCTGTCGTCGAACTCGTTCTCGACCGAGGTCTGGACTCGAGCCTTCCCGTCGAACTACGAGACGCTCGAGTACGGGTATCCGCGCAACGACGTGCTCGTCAACAGCACGGCCGCCGACTGCGAGGCGGCACGCGCCCGGGTCGGGGTGCCCGCGGGACGACGCGTGTTCCTCTACATGCCGACCCACCGCGACGGTGTCTCCTCGCTGAAGCTCGGACTCGACTTGGCACGAGTGCGTGCCCGCCTCGACGAGCCCGTCACCTTCCTGATCCGCGGGCACTACTTCTACGACACGTCGAGGACGGTCCAGGACATGCAAGCGGCCGGCGAGCTGCTGGACATGAGCAGCTACCCGAGCGTCGAGGACCTCTACCTGGCGAGCGACGTCCTGATCACCGACTACTCGAGCGCGCAGTTCGACTTCGCCAACCTCGGCCGCCCGATCATCATCCACGCCCACGACTGGGACGACTACCGAGCGACGCGCGGGACCTACTTCGACATCACCCGCGACTCACCGGGGCAGGTCACCACGACGGTCGCCGAGTTGGTCGACGCGATCAACACGGGTGCCTACGACAACTCGTCGGCGCAGACCCGACTCCAGCGGTTCCGCACGACGTTCTGCGAGTTCGACGACGGCCGAGCTGCGAAGCGGGTCGTCGATCGCTTCTTCCTCGGACGCGACGTCGAGCCACCCGGATCGGTGCACGGCCCGCCTGCGCCGCTCCGGACGTGGACCGACGAGCGGTCCGGCTGACACCGGCTGAGGGCTCGCCGGATTCGGAGCAGTCGGCGGGACCGGATCAGGCTCGTCGTCTGGCGACGACTCGGTACAAGACGGGATCCTCGCCCTTGTAGGGCGACAGCCCTTGCGACTCGAGCTCGAACTCGACGTCGAATCCGTACTCACCGGCGAGCGATTGCGCGAACGCCGACGCACTCTGGAAGCGTCGGTAGTGGCGCCCGTGCACCTTGTCGAGGGCTTCGTCCTTGTCGGTTCGGAACTCGGCGGCGAACGCATCGCCCGGTCGTGCTGCCGACGCGATGTTCGTCATCAGTGCGTCTTGCACGTCAGCGGGAATCGAGTGCAAGAAGAAGCGGAGGTAGAAGAGCAACGACGACCCACCGGCGCGTTCGCGGGCAGCGGCAATGGCGGCCGCCACCCGGTCCGAGTCGGCCACGTCGACGACATCGAACGTGAGGTTTCCGTCGAGCCCCACGTCGGCGGCCTTCTTGGTCGCCCGCTCGATCCCGACGTGCGACCGATCGAAACCGCTGGTCGGGCGCCCGTCGCGAGCGAACGAGAACGCGTCCCGTCCGTCGCCGCAGCCGATGTCGACCACGGCCTCCGGCAGTCCGCCGTACCCCTGGATGAACTCGCAGAACGTCGATGCCGAGTCGTAACCGTGGCGGGCGTAGAAGTTGGCCCAGTAGCCGGCCTCGCGGAAGTCCTCCGGGAGGCGCCCTTCGCGCCCGTAGGCGACGCGTGCCCGGTCCCAGTGGAACCCGGGCGTCGGCGTACGCCAGTTGGCGCCGTAGATGTGTTCGACCCACTTCTCTGCGCCGCGCGGAATGCGCACGGTGTGGTCGCCCATCGGGGCCTCTTCGGTGCCCGACCAGTCCGTCTGGCGCAGCTCGGTGTCGCCCGCGCGGCCGAACGGCATCTCCAGGCGTCCATCCTCGTTGAAGTAGAGATGGAACAGATCGATGCGGATGGAGTGATCGCGCTCATCGTGGATGTGGAGCGCGGTGCGCCGAGTCTCGACATCGAATCCGGCGTCGATGAGACTGAATCCGACGTCGCGCAGCTCCTCCGCCGCCTCCCGGCCGTCGGTCTTCGAGGACACATACGCCACATCGAAGTCATTGTCGTGGGCGATGAAACCCTGCTCGCGGACCTGCCCGAGGAGGCTGCCGTAGATGACGAAGACGTCGAACCCGTGCCGCTGTCGGATCACCTCGCTCACCCGGTGGTACATGTCGACGACCGTGGCCTGCCAGTCCGTGTCGAGCTTCTTCGACAACTGGAGCTTCCCGTCGTCGTTGAAGACGTATCCCTCGGCGAGCAAGCGCTCGAGATCGTCGACGGTCGAGGCCCCGTTCGTTCCCGGCCGCTTGTAGATGCCGCGTTTCGCCATCGGAATCGGGGTGCCATCGACGCGGACGCTCACCCGCGTCGACTTCTGGCAGAAGTCCCAGATGCCGCTCAGTGGCATCGAGAACGACGCCGCCGCGTCCACGGTGTTCGCGCTGCTCTCCTGGTCGGCCCACGCAGTGCGGACCTGGACCTCGTCGAGGAACAACGCGACCCGCACCGGGAAGAGGTCGGCGGGTCCGACGAGCCAACCTCGCGCGTGTTTCGCGGTGACGTCGTCGACGCACCCGTACAGCTGTCCGCGCCAGGAGGAACGATCGTTGTTGGTCATGCGGCCGACTGTCGCTTTCGGGTCGAGGTGAATCGGGCGGTCATGACCCTAGTCGGCGGAGGCCTCGACCGTGCGGGTCACCGTGCTCTGGCTTCGGTCGTCGTGCGTGGCACCACCCACCGCCTGGTTCGCGCGCTCGAGATCGTCGAGGAAGTCGACCTCGATACACAACGAGTCGGAGACGTCCACCGCGACGAACCGGCGTCCGTCCTTCTCGATGGCGAGTTCGATCCCGCGCTCGAAGTAATCCGTCGGGTCGCAGTCCTCGAGCCGGGCGATCAGATACGGCTTGTCGAGCGCACTGACGTAGTTGATACCGACGGCCTCGCCGGCAGCGTCCACCACCTGCTTCGACAGCTCCGCGATGTAGCCCGTGCCATCGAGGCGGTACTTGACCTCCTCGTCGGCGACGGCCGCCGTGTTCACGGCAACGAACGATTGGTCACGTGCGATCAGTGGGAGCAACGGCTGCAGCAGACTGGGTTCGAACACGACATCGGCGTTCATCCACAGGGTGCCGCCGGGGCCGGAGAGCCGCAGGCCCTTGAGCAGGCTCTTGCAGGTATTGGTTTCGCCGAAGTCCTGGTTGTACACGAAGGTGACGTTGGGGAACGCCTCCATGATCATGTCCTTCTTGAAGCCGACGACGATCGAGACGAGCGCCGGGTCGAAGTCGCCCGCCAGATTGTCGAGCTGGCGCTGCAGGATCGACCGACCGTCCTCGAGGACGGTGAGCGACTTGGGATACGGATTCCCGAGTCGAGAACCAACACCTGCTGCCAAGATCACGATGCGCATCGAGGACAGGGTACTCGACCTCCGCTGACCGCGACCTGGGACCGCTCGGGACGGTGCCGCTCAGGCCGACCGGACCCGCCCGAGCCAGCCCATCAGGATGGCCACGGCCCGCGGGTCGTGGCGCAGGCGGTGCCCGGCGCCGGCGAGCACCGACAACTCGGCGGCGCCGTGCGCCGCGGCGAGCTGACGGGCGTCGCTGGTCGGCACGCTCTCGTCGTCCTCGCCGTGCATGACGAGGAGCGGACGCGGCGCGAACCGTTGGGCCGCGGCCACCGGCCGGAAGCGACGGAACGCCCGCGACCAGTCGTCCATCGACCGGGGGAACCCCGGCGTCCGGATCGCCCCGATCTCACGCGCGTGGTCGAGGAAGCGGCGAGGATGATCGGCCCAGTCGTCGAAGTCGGCCCGAGGCGACAGGAGTGCGGCGGCGCTCACCCTGGGGTCGTCGGCACCGACGCAGATCGCGATCGAGCCGCCGGTGTTCGTGCCGACGAGGACGACCCGGCTCACGCCGGATTCGCGCACGAGGTGGTCGATGGCGGCACGCAGATCGTCGATCCAGCCCTGGAGCGAGAAGTCGCCGGTGCTGGTCCCGCAGCCCCGGAAGTTGAAGGTCATCGCCGGGTAACCCAGCTCGATCGCGATCCGGTCGATCAACTGCGGGAACGTCCCGGCCGAGCGGCGGGCGTCGATCGGGCCGATCGGGAAGCCGTGGCACAGGATGAGACCGGCCGGGTCGCCTCCGAACTCGACGTCGTCGAGTGTGGGCAACTTCAGGTGGCAGGCGAGCGTGTAGCCACCGCTGTGGAAGGAGCTGTCCAACTCGCCTCGTCGACCTAGGCGCGCGGTGTCCGGTGGAGGCGGCGCTTGCCGGGCGTGGCGAGGGTGTAGCCACGGTTGCGGGCCTCGGCGAGCGTGTCCGGACCGAACTGGATGCCGACCCCTGCGTCGACGATCTCGGCGATGACGGCCTCGTCGGTCCACTCGTCGAGGTCGTAGACCAACTGGGTGCGCTTGTCGCCGACGAACCGGGCGTGCTCGAACCGCGTGGGGCGTTCCATCCCGGACACGATACGCCGGTCGTCCGGATCCGACGTGCTCCGGACGTGCTCCGGACCTGCACCGGACGCGGAACGGGGAGCGACCCGCACGAGCAGGTGCTCCCCGTTCACGTTGACTGTTGGGACCGAATCGAGCCTGGTGTACGCCGGTGGGACGAGATCCGGCAGCCGATTCGGCGGGGGTTGGCGAGATTTCGCCAGGCCGTCCAGCCTGTTGACCTAGCGGCCAACCACCTCCAGGGTCCCGAAAGAACTGTCACTCATTGTGTTGGACCACCTCCCTTCTCTGGTCCGCACATCATGGCACACCGGATCGGATCGCGTCAGCCGGGTTGTCGACGTCCCGTTGGAGCGTCCCGATTCAGAAGATCTCGTCTCGATCCGACGACCACATCAGTGACCCGGTCGCGCTCGAAGTATCGTCTGCTCGATGGCGGAACTCGGATCTCCCCAGGAGCACACATGACGGCCCCGACCCATGTCGTCGTCGTCGGAACCGGCTACGTCGGCCTGACCACCGGCGTGTGCCTCGCCCACCTCGGCCACCGGGTCACCTGCTGCGACATCGACGAACGGAAGATCGACTCGCTGCAGGCCGGCCGGATCCCGATCGTCGAGGCCGGCCTCGAAGAGCTGATGTCCGACGCGGTCGCCGGGGGGCGTCTCGAGTTCGCGCTCGGCAACGACCCCGCCGTGCGCACTGCCGACGTCGTCTTCCTCTGCGTCCCGACGCCACAGGACGACGACGGCTCCGCCGATCTCACCTACGTGCGCGCCGCCGCCGTCGAGATCGGGCCGCTGCTCCCGCCGGGCGCCGTCGTCGTGAACAAGTCGACCGTCCCCGTCGGCTCGTTCCACCTCGTCGGCGAGGCCCTCGGCCGCGACGACGTGTCGGTGGTCTCCAACCCCGAGTTCCTGCGCGAGGGCACGTCCGTCAACGACTTCCTGCACCCCGACCGGATCGTCATCGGGGCCGAGCACGACGAGGCCGCCAAGCGTGTCGCAGCGCTCTACGAGTCGATCGACACCGAGGTCGTCTTCACCGACCCGACCTCGGCCGAGACGATCAAGTACGCCTCCAACGGGTTCCTCGCGACCAAGGTCTCGTTCATCAACAGCGTCGCGGCGCTCTGCGAACACATCGGTGCCGACATCGCGGCGGTCGCCGCAGGCGTCGGCCTCGACCACCGGATCGGCAGCCAGTTCCTGCGACCCGGACCGGGATGGGGCGGCAGCTGCTTCCCGAAGGACTCGCGCGCGCTGGTCAGCATCGCCCGCGACCACGGCTACGACTTCTCGCTCATGCGCGGCGTGATCGACATCAACGAGCAGCAGTACGCGCGCATGATCCACAAGGTGATGGCAGCGGTCGATCGCTACGGGCACGACCGACTCGACGGCCTCGTCGTGGCTGCGCTGGGGCTCACGTTCAAGGCCGGCACCGACGATCTCCGCGAGTCGCCGGCGCTGCGGGTGCTCGACACGCTCGCCGAGCGCGGCGCGATCATCCGCGCCTACGACCCGACGACCACGGGCGAACTCGACGCTCACCGAGCCGAGCGACTCGCCGAGTTCGAACTCGTCGGTTCCGTGAAGCAGGCCGCCCAAGGCGCCGATGTGCTCGTCGTCCTCACCGAGTGGCCCGAGTTCGCCACGATCGACCTGCAGGCCGTGTCGACCGCCATGCGCGGCGCTGCCGTCGTCGACTGCCGCAACCTGCTGGTGCCGTTCGAGGTCCGCGCCGCCGGGCTGAACTACACCGGCGTCGGCCGCCGCTGAGCGCCGAACGTCAGAGCAGGTCGTCGAGTGGCGCCTGCGGGCCGACGGCGCCGATCGCCTCGAAGTAGTCGAGGTGGGCGTCGACGACGTTGACGGCGTCGACGTCGTCGAGCAGCTCGACCTCGGCCTCGTCGGCCGCCGCGAGCAGGTAGGCGACCAGCGCGTCCTCGCTCACCACCAGCTCGTCGTCGATGCTCTGACGGGCATCGACCGCCTGGTCCGGCTGGAGCCCCTGCTCGTGCAGCCATCGCAGGTGGGCGACGAGCAACGCCTCGACCTCGGCCGGCGTCAGGCGCGCCTGGCTGTCGGACGGCAGCCGGTCGGCGACGAAGTCGACCGCCTCGTCGAGCTGGTAGACGGCCCTGGGCGCGATCGCGTCGAGGCGGTGCGCCTCCCGCCCGATCGCGCCGGCCGCGATCGCGAACACGAGCACCGCAGCCAGCACGACGAACAGGATGATGACGCCGTCCATGTCGTCATCCTACGAGACACCATCCGGGAGCTGCCGGACGGACGCGTGATTGCCGCCGAAGCTTGCGGGCCGGCTCGGCAGCGGACTAGGAACCTTGCGATGAAGGCCTCGGTATCACGGCTCTGTGGAGCCGCCGTCCTGCTCTCCCTCACGGTCTCATCGGCAGCGTTTCACGACCGCGCGGCGGCACTCGACACGGCGGGCGTTCAGCGCAGACTCGGCATCGACATCGAGAGCTCGATGTTCGACACGGGTCCCTACGTCGTGCGGGCCGTGAGCTCGAACGCCGAATGGACCGCTGTGTCGTTCTCCGTCGGCGGCTCCTACCTGCTCCACGCTGGAGGGTCACCGAGTCGGTCCATCCCAGACGAGGAGGTCGATGTCGTCACCGACGACGGCGAGCATGTGTTCCGAGTGGAGCGCTCGGGGAGCTTCCCGGCGGTGTCGGAAGTGGTCGAGACCCGGGTCGGAGGCGCCGAGCGCCGCATCCTGCTCGACCTCCCGGACGAGTACTTCGCAGAGTCCGTCCTCGATGTCGATCGGTCCCGGTCCACCGCCGTCGTCGCGGTCGAGTCGTGGTCTCCTGGCTCGGCGTCGGCCAAGACGGCGCTCGTCGACCTCCGATCCGGGTCGCTCATCACGCCGCTTCCGGGCGGCCTGCCGGGCACCGACCACGGCTCGAACTGGGCCCGTCTCTCCGATGACGGCACCGTCGTCGTCTACAACCGGTTCGTCGCGCCGTCTGTCCCATCGATCGCGACCTGGAATCGATCGACCGGCGAGCGGACGACGACCGACCCGCTCTCGTCGGTGTACCGGGTGTCGGACAACGGACAGTGGGCGGCGTCGACGGCTGACCTGGCGACCACCGGCTTGACCGCGCTGCTCGTCCATCTCCCGACAGGGCTCGAGCTGGAGATTCCCATCGGTGACGTCGACGACGTCGACGTGCAAGCCACCGACGACGGTCGAGTGTTCCTGCTGTCGAAGCGTGCCGGCGGCGACCACGTCCTGTCCGCGTGGGATCCGGGCGATGCGTC
>JAUHYJ010000684.1 GCA_030425785.1 Acidimicrobiia bacterium
CGGCATGCCGGTCGTCGTGCGCGGCACCATGAAGCCGATCGCCACCCTGCTTCGCGGCATGCCGAGCGTGAACCTTGTCACTCGCGAGAAGGACGACAGCGCCTACGAACGCAGCGATGTGAGCGCGATCGCCGCGGCGAGCGTGGTCGCCGAGAACGTCGTGGCGCTGGAGATCGCACGAGCCGTGCGTCAGAAGTTCGGCGGCGACTCGATGACCGAAGTGACGGCGCAACTCGAGTCGTACCTGACGCTCGCGCGGGCCATGGGACACGGAGGGTAGCGCCCAGGATCGCTACCGGCGAAGGTCGTCCTCCGTCATCCGCATCTCCATCACCCGCGCGCCGTCACGGTCGATCCAGGTCGCGACGAGTTCGGCCGGCTCGCGGGTGTCGTCGGCGACCAGTCGCAGGAAGACGTGCGGGTGGACCACGCTGTCCACCAGCGCCGGATGAGGCGGATTGAGCGACGGAATCAGGCCGTCGTGCATCGGACTGGCGATCAGCTGTCGCAGGTCGTACCCGCACCGATCGGTCGTGTCGTACTTCAATGCCCGCGAGCAGTGGATGTCGCCGCCGACCAGCACGCAGCCGGAGATGCGCTCCTCGCCGATGAACCGCTCGATCGCCGCTCGCTCGTAGGCGTAGGTGCCCCAGTCGTCGATCTCGCGATTGCCCTTGTCGTCCCAGATCATGCCGGTCACCAGCAACTTGAACGGGGCGGTCGAGGCACGAAGTCCGTCCTGCAGCCACGCCCACTGCCGGGCGCCGAGCAGGGTGGGCTTCGACGGGTCGGCGAAGCTGGGTTCGGTCTGCGCGAACCATCGAGCGTCGAGCATGAAGACCTCGACCGGCCCCCGGCGGAACGAGTGGAAGATGCCTTCGCCGTCGAGACCATGCGCCGGCTGCGGTCGATACTCGGCGAACGCCCGGCGGGTGTTCTCCTTGCCGGGCAGGTTCCCGGCGGTGTCGTTGCCGCCGAAGTCGTGGTCGTCCCATGTGCCGTGGACCGGAAGCCTCGCCACCGCCTCGGCGACCTCCGGTACCTGCAGGAACTCGCGATGGCGACGTCGGGCGAACGCCAGATCGGTCGAGTCGATGTACGGCGTGTCGCCGATGAGTAGCAGGGCGTCGGCGTCCTCGTCGAGGATCCGGGTCCAGACGTGGTCGGGCTCGCTCGACGCGCACGATCCGATCGCGAGCACCACCCGCCGGGGTTCTCCGGGCGCGGGCGCGGTCCGGAAGATGCCACGGCGGGGCGTCTTCTCACCGCCGACCTGAACCAGATACGGATACGACCGATCGGGCTCGAGCCCGTCCACGGTCCACACGATGGTCCGATCCCGATCGAGATTCACCGGGGTCGGTCCCAGCCGCCGGGTCGTTCCGTCCGGCAGCGCGATCTCCAGTTGCGCGGTCTCGGCCTCGTGCGGACGCATCCAGATCATGGCGGTGTCCTCGTCGACGAACCCGACCAGCGGTCCGGTGTCGACTTCGCCGGGGGCCGGCGTCGGCTCGACGGGGGCCGGGTTGCCACCGCGGACCGCATCGACGTACTCGACCAGACCGGCGAAGAATCCGCGTGCGAACGCCAGCGCGGCCTCATCGACGGCGGCGGCGCCGGTCGGCGTGCGGGCCTTGTCGATCCACAGGCTGGTGACCAGGAACCGCCCGCGGCCGACGCCACCCTCGACCAGCACGGGGTGCCGGGGACCGGGACCCACGGACAGCAGGACGCGAAGATTCCGCCAGTCGTCGAGCGACTCCCAGCTCGGCGCCACGTCCACCGCTCGATCGAAGTCCTCGATCGGGTCGTCGGCCGACCGGTCCCCGAGCCATCCCCGAATTAGGGGGTGTTCCGTCGCGACCACTCGAACCGGACCGAGATCGCGGTCGTTCCGGGTCAGCGTGAACCCGTCGGGCAGCCACGGCGGGGTCGCGTCGTACTGGTCGCTCTGCGTCATCTCGAGGACCACGCCGCCGTCGCCGATGAATCTCGCGACCGAGTCTGCATGGGTCGCCATCCACTCCCGGTATCGAGAGTCGTTGTTGGCGAAACTGCCGAAGACCGCGAGATCGACGTCCTGTTCGTCCAGTCCACGGTCAAGCGCGAGTTCGACGACTCCCGCGCCGACCGATTCGAGCAGGTCGGCGGCACCGGTCGCCTGCTTCGTCCACTTGTCGGCGAACTCGAGCACCGCGGCCCGGATGGGCGGGGCGATGGTGGAGGCGTGCGCGAAGGCCGCCGGCGGCTGGGACACGGTCGCCCCGAAGGTCAGGGCGGCGAGCACGATCACGAGGGGGTTCGACATCGGCGGTACTCCGAAGAGGGCTCCGCCGCATCATCACCGGGTGCAGGTCCGAGGTCACGTTCG
>JAUHYJ010000049.1 GCA_030425785.1 Acidimicrobiia bacterium
TGCTCGGGGCCGAGATCAGCACGATCCTCGCCGACCCGGCCCTCGTCGTGCTCGGCTCGGCGACGGACGAGCTGATCGCCGAGTCGCTCTCCAGCGGGCTGCCCGATCGGGGTGTCGCAGTCGAGTTCGGATCGTTCGTCGGCGATGGCGACGGCCTGGTCACGATCTACCGCGCCGCCACCGAGTCATCCGTCGCGACGCTCGAACTGCTCGATGCGAGCAGCCGCATCGTGCTGGAGGCAGCGGCGGAGCTGCGGGCCGCCGCCGACCGCGACGCCGAGCTGTCGTACCTGCTCGCCGTCGCACTGCTCCTCGCGACACTGGCGGCGGTCGTGCTGGCGTCCCGATTCGTCGTCCGCCCGCTCCGGCACCTGCAGCGTTCCGTCGATGCCCTGCAGACGGGCGAGCTCGAAGAGATCACGTTGCCGGTGACGGGTCCGATCGAGGCCAAGGCGGCGGCGCTGGCGCTGCAGGACGCCGCCGAACACTTCTCCCACGTGACGCGCCAGGCGCGGGCACTCGCGGCCGGCGACCTCGATGCCGAGGTCCTCGACCACGAGGTGACCGGCGGCCTCGGTGGCGCGCTGCAGACGGCGGTGGGACGTCTGCGGAGCGCACTCGCCCAGCAAGAGGAGTTCCGGCAGCGCCTCGCGCACGAGGCCTCCCACGACGGCCTGACCCAGATCCCCAACCGCAACGCCTCGATGGCCCAGCTGCAGCGGTCGCTCGCACGCACGCAACGCTCGGGCTCACACCTGGCCGTGCTGTTCATCGACCTCGACCGCTTCAAGGACGTCAACGACCATCACGGGCACCAGGCCGGCGACAGCGTGCTGCGCGAGGTCGCGCACCGCCTGCTGTCGAACGTGCGCGAGGGCGACCACGTCGGCCGCCTCGGCGGCGACGAGTTCATGGTGGTCGCCGAGCCGGTCGACGGACTCGACGACGCCGTCGAGCTGGCCGAGCGGCTGATGGATGCGCTCGCCGTGCCCATCGACGCTTCGGGGATCGAGTTGATCGTCGGGGCGAGTATCGGCATCGCGCTCGCCGACGACACCCATCTGAGCGGCGACGAACTCCTGCGTGATGCCGACCTGGCCGTGTACCGCGCCAAGCAGGTCGGGCGCAACGAGATCGGCATCTGCGACGAGGAGCTCCGGAACCAGCTCGCCGAGCGGGCCGATCTCTCCACCGCGATCCGCCGGGCGGTCGACTTCGACGAGTTCGTCGTGCACTATCAGCCGATCGTGAGCAGCGCCGACGGGCGGGTGCAGGAAGTCGAGGCACTCGTGCGCTGGATGCGTCCCGGCTCCGACCGTCCGCAACCTCCGTCGGCGTTCATCGACTTCGCAGAGCGCAGCGCCATGATCATCGACATCGATCGGTGGGTGATCGACGCGGTCGCCGCTCAGCTCGCGCAGTGGCAGCAGGGTGACATCCACCGCGGGATCCCCGTGGCGATCAACGTGTCGGGTCGGCATCTGGCCCACGAGCGCTTCGTCGATCACGTGCTCGAGCCACTCCGGCGCCACGGCGTCGATCCCGGGCTGGTCATCGTCGAGCTGACCGAGAGTGCGTTGCTCGACGACCTGTCGTCGGCGGGTACCAAGCTCCGTCGGTTGCGGGACGCGGGCGTCCGGATCTCGATCGACGACTTCGGCACCGGCTTCACGTCGCTGTCGCATCTGCGCGCGCTGCCGGTCGACATCTTGAAGATCGACCGGTCGTTCACCGCCACCGCCGCCGTCGACCCGCACGAAGCGTCGATCGTCAAGCTGATCATCGAGACCGGCCACCTGCTCGGTGCCTCGATCACCGCCGAGGGCATCGAGACCGAGCACGAGCTCCAGCGCCTGACCATGCTCGGGAGCGACAGCCTGCAGGGGTACTACTTCGACATGCCGCGCCCGCCCGAATCGCTCGCGGCGCCGGACACCTGGACCCGCGAGCCGGCGTCCACGTTCGCGACGACCACGAACTGACGCCCACCGCCGCGCCGTGCCGCGCAGCGCCGCTGTCGGTCAGCGGCTCGGACGTCGCACCGGCCGGAGTCGCCGGCCCATCGCCACGGCGGTCGCCGGCAGGTACAGCACCCGTCCGGCGAGCTGGACCGCGTTCGACGGCTTGGCCCGCACCGCGCTCGGGTACTGGGCGATCCGGACGAGCAGGAACAGCGCGATCGACACGTGCGTCGCGATGATCATCCAGGCGTAGCCGTCGTCGCCGACGGCGGTCATCACGAACGACCCGAGGATCGGGCCGACGAACGCGCCGGCGCCGTACAGCAGGACGAGTTGGCTCGCGGCGGCGGTCAGCTGTTCGGGCGGGACCCCGTCGTTGGTGTACGCCCCGGCGATCGAGTACAGCGGATAGGTCATCGACCCCACCAGCGCCATCGAGGCCAGCCCGAGCACGTGGTCGGGTCCGAACCACATCAGCCCGACACCGCCGACGGCGGCGATCAGGCCGGCGGTGGCCCCGACGACCCGACGGTCGATCCGGTCCGAGAGCGAGCTGACGGGGACGCTCAGCAACAGCCCGCCGAGGGTCGGCATCGTCACGAACAGGCCGATCTCGTTCACCGTGAGCCCGAGTCTGGTGGCGAACACCGCGATGAGCCCGATGAACGACCCGTGCGTGATGCCGACCAGCACCGACGTGACCACGCCGGTCGGCACCAGCGACCAGAGCTCGCGGAGGTGGAGCCGGCGGGGCCTGGCGAGCATCGGCGGCGCCGCGTCGGCCGACAACGCCACGGGCGTGATCGCGACCGACACGAGGATGGCCGCGATGCCGAAGCCCGTGATCGAGATCGGGTCGAGGCGGGTGAACCAGAGCTGACCGGCGCCGTAGGCGACCACCGTCGTCACGCTGTAGATCGACAGGATCCGACCGCGGATCTGGTTCGAGACGAGCTGGTTCAACCACGACTCCGCGACGACGTACTGGCCGGCCAGGCACATGCCCGTGACGAGACGCAGCAGGATCCAGGCGAGCGGGTTGCTGATGAGCCCTGCGGTGATGATCGACGCCGCGAGCAGCGAGGCGAGCGCGGCGTACACGCGGATGTGCCCGACGCTGCCGAGGAAGGCGAGCGTGAGGCGCGAGCCACCGAGGAACCCCCCGTAGTACGCGCCGCTGATGAGGCCGATCTCGAGCGCGGTGTAGCCGTCGAGCTCGGATCGGACGCCGATCAGGGTGCCGAACATGCCGGCGCCGACCAGCATGAGGGCGAGCCCGACGAACAGCGCCCAGGTCGCCCAGGCCAGCGAGGTCGTCAGCGGTCCGGGGTCGTCGTGCGTCGGTTCGTAGCCGGCATCGGCCAGCACGACGTCCTCGGGTTCCGCGCTCACGGCGCGGAACGTTATCGCCCGCGTCGAGACGAAGTCGGGAAGCGGAGGTTGGGACCTGTCCCGCATCGTGGAATGATGGAGGGGGAGAGGATGGGTTCGATGTCGACGGTGCAGAGTGTGGAGCGAGCCTTTGCGGTACTGCGCGCCCTCACCACCGGACCGGCCGGGGTGTCCGACGTCGCCGAGCGGACCGATCTACCGAAGAGCACGGTGGCGCGTCTGCTCGCCACGCTCGTCGAGGTCGGCGCGGTCGCGCAGTCCGACGCGACGGGCCGGTACTCGCTCGGCGAGGCGCTGCTCGAGCTCTCGGCGGCCGCCTCACCCGGCCGGAATCTCGTGGCCGTCGCGCGGCCCCACCTGGCCGAGCTGATGGAGGAGATCGGCGAAGCGACCGGCCTCGGCGTCCTCGACGGCTTGGAGGTGTACTACCTCGACCAGGTCGACAGCGATCACGAGGTCCAGGTGCGGGACTGGACGGGCGAGAGCGTCGACGCCCACGTGGTCTCGTCCGGGCTGGTCCTGATGGCAATGGCCTCGGAGGAGATCCGCGCCGAGTTCCTGGCGGTCGACCACGTGCGCTGGACCGATCACTCGGTCGTCGACAGGCCGTCGATCGCACGGCGCCTCGACGAGGTCCGGCGCGCCGGGTTCGCGTGGGTGTACGAGGAGATGTCCGAGGGGCTCAACTCCGTCGCCGCGCCGGTCGTCAACCCCGCCGGTCGGGTGATCGCGGCCGTCCATGCGCACGGCCCGTCGTACCGGTTCCCGGCTGCGGGCGACGCGGCGGCCACGGCCGCCGCCGTCGTCGCGACGGCTCGCCGGATCTCCGATCGGCTCGCCGACCGTCACCCGGTCGCGGGGGCGGGGGAGGTCGCCGCCGGCGACGCGACGGCGGGCTCTGCGCCGTCGCAGACGCGCGAGTGACAGCGGCCCGCGGCTTTGCTAGTGTTCCACCATCCGGAAACGTTCCGTAGAACGGTTTGACTCTCTCGCCGGGAGGGGGACGTCATGAACGACGACGACGTCGACGATCTCGATCTGGCCACGCTGCCCGACGACGAGCTCGTCACCCAGATGCACGACGATCTGTACGACGGCCTCGCCGACGAGATCGTCGAAGGGACGACGATCCTGCTCGACCGCGGGTGGGGTGCCGACAAGGTGCTCAACGACGCACTGGTCGAGGGGATGCGGATCGTCGGCATCGACTTCCGTGACGGCATCCTGTTCGTCCCCGAGGTCCTCCTCGCCGCGAACTCGATGAAGGCGGGGATGGAAGTCCTGCGGCCGCTGCTGGCCGAGACCGGCGCCGAGCCGATCGGCAAGATCGTCATCGGCACGGTCAAGGGCGACATCCACGACATCGGCAAGAACCTGACCGCGATGATGATGGAGGGCGCCGGCTTCGAAGTCGTCGACCTCGGCATCAACTGCGACGTCGACAAGTACCTGGCCGCACTCGAGGAGCACCAGCCGGACATCCTCGGCATGTCGGCGCTGCTCACGACGACGATGCCCTACATGAAGGTCGTGATCGACACGCTCGGCGAGCGCCAGCTGCGCGACCGGTACATCGTCCTCGTCGGCGGTGCGCCACTGAACGAAGAGTTCGGACAGGCCGTCGGTGCCGACGCCTACTGTCGCGATGCGGCCGTGGCGGCCGAGACGGCCAAGGAACTCGTGGCAGCGCGCCGCTCGCGTCGCGCCGAGCCGCCCGGCCCGTCGGTCGCAGGCTGACGTGGCCGGCGCCACGCAGCTCGGCGGTGGCCGCGGCGTGACCGTCGCTGCCGACACCCGTACACCGCTGGTGCTCGCCTGCGCGGCGCTGGTCCGTGAGCTCCGCGCCGTCCTCGGCGCCGCCGGTGCCGACGACCTGATCGAGCTCGACCTGCTGCCCGCCCCGCTGCACAACCGACCCGACGCCATCGTCCCTGCGATCGAGGCACGGTTGGCCGACGTCGACCCCGCTCGGCCGGTCGTGCTCGGCTATGCCGATTGCGGTACGGGCGGCGGGCTCGACGCGTACATCGCCGGCAGCGGCCGGTCGATCACCCGGCTGCCGGGCGCCCACTGCTACGAGTTCTTCGCCGGCGCCGAACGCTTCGCAGCGCTCCACGACGCCGAACCCGGCACCTTCTACCTCACCGACTTCCTCGCACGGCACTTCGACGCGCTGGTGTGGGAGGGCATGGGGCTCGACCGTCATCCGTCGATGCGCGACTTCCTGTTCGGCAACTACCGACGGCTGGTCCTGATCGCCCAGACCGACGACGCGGCCCTGGTCGAGCGCGGCCGAGCTGCCGCCGAGCGACTCGGGCTCGACTTCGTGCTCGAGGCGACGGGACTCGAGCCGTTCGAGACCTCGGTGGCGGTGGCACTGTCGGAGGTGCGGCGCTGATGGCGCGGCGCGGCAGCGGCCCCGAGGTCGTGACGATCTACTGGCGCGACATCCCGGCGCAGGTGAACGGACAGTCGGGTCGTGACCGCCACCAGGTCCTGTTGTCGGCCAAGTTCCAGCGCGCCGTCGACCGGGCCAAGCGCAAGGCGGGGATCTACACCGCCGACGACGACATCGCCCAGTGGCGCCGTGAGTCGGCGCCGTGCGCTGATCACGTCGCCGCAGCGGACGCCACCGCCGCCGATCTCGAGGTCGCGTACTCGCGCGAGTACCTCGGCAAGCTCGCCTACGCCGGCGGTGTCGCCGCCGACGTGACCGACCAACCCGTCGAGGGCGACGAACTCGCTGCGCTCGAGGAGCTCGACGAGCCCGGCGAGCTCGACGAACGTGCCGAACCAGGAGGCCGACCATGACCGACACCATCGTGAGCTCGGCCACCCGCGAGGTGGTCATCGGGTTCGACCGACCGTTCGTCATGATCGGTGAACGCATCAACCCCACCGGGCGCAAGCTGCTCGCGGCGGAGATGAAGGACGGCGACTTCAGCCGGGTCGAGGCCGACGCGATCGCCCAGGTGGCCGCCGGCGCGCACATGCTCGACGTGAACGCCGGCATCCCGCTCGCCGACGAGCCTGCCCTGCTCGCCCGGGCGGTCAAGCTCGTGCAGACGGTGACCGACGTACCGCTGTCGATCGACTCGTCGATCATCGAGGCGCTCGAGGCCGGCCTCGCCGTCTACCAGGGCAAGCCCCTCGTCAACTCCGTCACCGGCGAGGACGAGGTGATGGAGCGCGTGCTGCCGCTCGTCGCCCGCCACGGCGCCGCGGTGGTGGCGATCTCGAACGACGAGACCGGCATCTCCGAGGACCCCGACGTGAGGTTCGCGGTGGCCAAGCGGATCGTCGAGCGGGCCGCGGATCACGGCATCCCGGCAGCCGACGTCGTGGTCGACCCGCTGGTCATGCCGATCGGGGCGATGGGGACGGCGGGGCAGCAGGCGTTCCGCTTGATCCGGCGGCTCCGCGACGAGCTGCACGTGAACACGACGTGCGGCGCCTCGAACGTCAGCTTCGGCCTGCCGAACCGGCACGCGGTCACCGGCACGTTCTTGACGATGGCGATCGCGTCGGGGATGACCTCGGCGATCATGAACCCGTTGCACACCGAGGTGAAGACGGCGGTCATGGCAGCCGACGTGCTCTCCGGTGCCGACCGCGACTGCATGGCCTGGATCGCGGCGAATCGCGACCCCGACGCGCCGGCGGGTGAGGGCGGACGCCGCGAACGCCGGCGCCGCCGGCCCGCAGCGTCGTGAACGGGCGCGGCCACCGCGTCGTGTTCACACCGTCCGGGCTGACCGGCACGGTCGACGACGGGACGACGGTGCTCGATGCCGCCCGGCGGCTCGGCGCCGATCTCGACACGGTGTGCGGGGGACGCGGGATCTGCGGCCGGTGCCAGGTCGAGCCGGCGGTGGGCAGCTTCCCGAAGTGGGGCATCGACGCATCGGCCGACGCACTGGGCCCGCCCGGCGTCCTCGAGACCGACTACAGCGGACACCGGCCGCTCGCGCCCGGTCGGCGGTTGGGCTGCAGTGCGACGATCGTCGGCGACGTCGTCATCGACGTCCCGGCCGACAGCCAGGTGCACCGCCAGGTCGTTCGCAAGGACCTCGACCTGCCGGCGTTCGACATCGATCCGCACTACACGCTCTGGTACGTCGAGCTGCCGACGCTCGAGCTCGGCGACGACCGGAGCCTCGCCGATGTGGTCCGCGAGGCCGTTGCCGAGCAGCACGGTCGCTCGGCGCCCCGCGTGCCGCTGCCGGCACTCCACATGCTGCAGCCGGCGGTCGCACAGGGCGACGGCGCGGTCACGGTCGTGATCGACGACGCCGACGACGTCGTGGCGGTGTGGCCCGGTTTCACCGACGAGGCGTACGGGGTCGCGGTCGACATCGGCTCGACGACGATCGCCGGCCACCTGTGCGACCTGAGCACCGGCGAGGTGCTCGCATCCGGTGGACGGATGAACCCGCAGATCCGATACGGCGAGGACCTGATGAGTCGGGTGTCGTACGTGATGATGCACCCGGGCGGGGAGCGCGAGCTCACCGAGGCGGTACGCACCGCCGTCGACGGATTGATCGGCGAACTCGTCGACCAGGTGGGGACGTTCCGCGAGTACGTCCTCGAGGTGGTGCTGGTCGGCAACCCGATCATGCACCACGTCCTGCTCGGGCTCGATCCGACGCCGCTCGGTCAGGCGCCGTTCACGCTGACGACCAACCGCGCGCTCACGACCCGGGCGGCCGACCTCGATCTGACCCTGCCGTACGGACGGTGCTACGTCGGGCCGTGCATCGCCGGACACGTCGGTGCCGACACCGCCGCCGCGATCCTGTCCGAGGGGCCTCATCGCAGCGACGGGGTGCGGCTCGTCGTCGACGTCGGCACCAACGCCGAGATCGTGCTCGGCGACCGGAGCGGGCTGTTCGCGGCGTCCAGCCCGACCGGGCCGGCGTTCGAGGGTGCCCAGCTGTCGTCCGGCCAGCGAGCGACCGCGGGCGCGATCGAACGCGTCCGGATCGATCGCGAGACGCTCGCGCCGAGCGTGCGGGTCATCGGCGTCGACGAATGGTCCGACCACCCCGACTTCGACGTGGCCGTCCGCTCGACCGGGGTGACCGGGATCTGCGGGTCGGGGATCATCGACGTGATCGCCGAGATGTTCCTCGCCGGCGTCTGCGACACCAACGGCGTCATCGACGGATCGCTGGCCGACCGATCGCCGCACGTCGTCGCCGACGGACGGACCTTCAGCTACGTCCTGTGGCGCGACGGTGACCGCAACATCGCGGTGACCCAGACCGATGTGCGTGCCGTGCAGCTCGCCAAGGCGGCGCTGCGGGCCGGCATCGACCTGCTCGTCGAGCGGGCCGGCTCGCCGCCGATCGCCGGCGTCGCGCTCGCCGGCGCGTTCGGCGCCCACATCGATCCGCTGCGCGCCAAGGTGCTCGGGCTCGTCCCCGACGTCCCCATCGAGTGCGTCGAGTCGGTCGGGAACGCAGCCGGCACCGGTGCGGTCGAAGCACTGCTGTCGCGCTCCCTCCGCCAGGAGATGGAACACGTCGTCGCCGCGGTCACGAAGATCGAGACGGCGACGGAGCCCAGGTTCCAGGAGCTCTTCGTCGCGGCGATGTCGTTCCCGCACGCCGTCGTCCCGACGCCCCACCTGGCCGAGGAGATCGCCCTGCCGCGGGGTCGCGGCGAAGCGCCCGACGGTGTCCGACGACGCCGCCGGCAACGACGAGAGGAGGCCGGCTGATGACCGACCAGGACACGACCGACGTCGCCGGCGGAGAGGGACGCCGCGGACGTCGCGGTGGCGGTCGCGAGGGCCGCCGAGCGGCGCGCAGCGCGAGTGCCGTCGCAGCACCCGCCTTCCTCACTCGTCGCCTGCGGCCCTTCGAGGTGGCCTCCGAGGAGGCGCTCGAGATCATCGAGGACCACGCCGACACGCTGCTCGAGCGCGTCGGCGTCGAGATCCGCGACTATCCCTCGGCGGTCGAACGATTCCGCAGTGCCGGCTGTGAGGTCGACGGGACGCGGGTGCGGTTCCCGCGCGGTCTGGCGCGTCAGCTCGTGCAGACGGCTCCGCCCGTGTACACCCAGCACGCACGCAACCCCGAGCGCAACGTCCAGATCGGCGGTGACGCGACCGTGTTCGCGCCGAACTACGGCTCTCCCTTCGTGCACGACCTCGATGCCGGACGGCGCTATGCGACGCTGGCCGACTTCGAGAACTTCGTGAAGCTGGCGTACCTGTCGCCGCACCTGCACCATTCGGGTGGCACGGTGTGCGAGCCGGTCGACGTGCCGGTCAGCAAGCGTCACCTCGACATGGTGTACGCCCACCTGCGCTGGAGCGACAAGCCGTTCATGGGCTCGGTCACCGCCGGTGAACGGGCCCAGGACTCGGTCGACCTGGCCCGCATCGCGTTCGGCGGCGACCTCGGCGACCGCACCGTCATGACGAGCCTGATCAACGCCTCGTCACCGATGGTGTGGGACGCGACGATGCTCGCCGCCGCCGAGGTCTACGCGACCCACAATCAGGCGTCGGTGATCAGCCCCTTCATCCTCGCCGGCGCCATGGCCCCGGCCACCGCTGCGGGCGTCGCCACCCAGACGCTCGCCGAGGCGCTGGTCGGCATGGCGTTCACCCAGCTGGTACGCCCGGGCGCGCCGGTCGTGTTCGGATCGTTCGCGAGCTCGATGTCGATGCAGACCGGCGCGCCGACGTTCGGCACCCCCGAACCGGCGATCGTCCTGTACACCGTGGGTCACCTCGCCCGTCGCCTCGGCGTGCCGTTCCGCTCGGGTGGCTCGCTGTGCGCGTCCAAGCTCCCCGATGCCCAGGCGGCCTACGAATCGGCGAACACCCTCATCCCGACGGTGCTCGGCGGTGTGAACTTCGTGCTGCACGCGGCCGGGTGGCTCGAGGGTGGCCTGGCGATCGGCTACGAGAAGTTCGTCCTCGACGCGGACCAGCTCGGAGCGATGAGCACGTTCGCGCAGGGACTCGACGTCTCGGACAACGGTCTGGCGCTCGAGACCATGCTCGAGCACCCGCCCGGCCTGCACCACCTCGGCACCGCCCACACGTTGGCCAACTTCGAGTCGGCGTTCTACCGGTCGTCGACCGCCGACAACTCGAGCTTCGAGCAGTGGTCGGAAGAGGGTGCGCTCGACGCTTCGCAACGTGCGAACACGATCTGGAAACGGCAGCTCGCCGAGTACGAAGCTCCTCCCATCGACGACGGCGTCGACGAAGAGCTGCGCGAGTTCGTCGCACGGCGCAAGGACGAGCTGCCCGACGAGTTCGGGTGAGGGAGGTCGAGATGATGACGTTGCTGAAGAAGCTCTGGCCCTTTTCGTCCGACGATCAGCTGTCGTCACCTGCCATGGCACAGCTGGTCTCGAACCTCCACTACGAGATCATCCCCATGGCGTCGATCGAGCAGGCGATCGAGGACCTGCCGCCCGGCGCCGCCGTCTCGGTCACGTGCTCGCCGGCCAAGGACATCGCCGCGACCCAGCAGTACGCCGAGCGCCTGATGGCCGACGGGTTCACGGCCGTCCCGCACATCGCGGCTCGGATGGTCGAGTCCGAGCAACACGCCCGCGACCTCGCGGCGTGGGCACGCGATCTCGGTCTGGCCGAGGTGTACGTGATCGCCGGTGACGCGCCCGACCAGCTCGGACCCTACGAGGGGGCGCTGCCCTTCATGCGCGACTTCCTCGCGGCCGGGCCCGGGGTGCGCCGGCTCGGTGTGGCGGGCTACCCCGACGGACACCCGCTCATCGCGCACGAGGTCGTCGACGAGCAGCTCCAGCTGAAGCAGGCCGTGCTGGCCGAGCACGGGATCGATGGCTGGATCTCGACGCAGATGTGCTTCGACGAGGAGAAGATCCGGAGCTGGATCCGCGCCGAGCGGTCACGCGGCATCGTCCTGCCGATCCGGCTCGGCGTCCCGGGTGTCGTCGACCGGGCCCGTCTGATGCGCGTCGGCACCCGGCTCGGCATCGGCGCGTCGATGCGCTTCCTGTCGAAGAACACGTCGACCGTCATGAAGCTCATGGCGCCGGGTGGGTTCGACCCGACCGACATGGTCGTCGCCTTCGCATCCGACGCCGAGGCGCTCGGCATCGAGGCGCTCCACAGCTTCACGTTCAACTCGGTGGCTGACACCCGGGCGTGGCAGGAGGCCATCGTCGCCGGGGGCGCCGACTGACGCTGCCAGGTCGTCTCGGTCCGGTCACTGCGACGTGATGTCGCGCCGGCGGTAGCCGACGAGCCCGACCGCGGCCAGCGCGATCGCGACGACGGTCAGCCCGATGACCGGCGCGACGGTCAGCCGTTCGGCCGGTACCCGGTCGAGGTGCTCGAACGGTGACAGCCGCATCACCCACGTGGGCAGGTCGAGCAGCGGACCGAACATGGCGACGACGAACCCGGCGACCAGCAGCGCCCATGCCAGCGACGTGAACCGCGGCGTCAGACCCGTCAGGGCGAGCGCCCCGCCGATCAGCACCGCCGTCGCGGGCAGAGC
>JAUHYJ010000685.1 GCA_030425785.1 Acidimicrobiia bacterium
TACGGCACGGCCGCCTGCACGCGCTGCTGCGCCTTGACGATCCGCGAGCCGGCGATGAGCTCCATCGCGCGCGTGATCTTCTTGGTGTTCTGCATGGCCGCGATGCGTCCACGCAGGATTCGTTCCTGGCCGCCGGCCATTCAGCTCACCTCCTCGGCAGGGTTCGTGCAGTCGTTGGTCATCGTTCGGATCACTCCGTCGCGAGCGTCTTGGCGCTCTCGGCCTCGCCCATCTCGTCGGCATCGACGCTCGTCGGATCGACCGGCGTACCGGTGCCATCGCCGCTGCCGATGAACTGGGACTTGAAGTCGGCGACCACGTCGGCGAGGTCGTCGGGCACACCGTTGCGCAGGTCGGTGAGCATGCTCGAGTGACGCGTCCGCATGAAGTCGAGCAGCTCGGACTCGAACCGCTTGACGTCACCGACCGCGACGTCGTCGAGGTAGCCCTTGGTGCCGGCGAAGATCGACACGACCTGCTCCTCGACGGGCATCGGGCTGTTGAGCGGCTGCTTGAGCAGCTCGACCAGGCGGTAGCCGCGCTCGAGCTGTGCCTTCGACACCGCGTCGAGCTCGGAGCCGAACGTGGCGAACGCCTCGAGCTCACGGAACTGGGCGAGGTCGAGCTTGAGCGTGCCGGCGACACCCTTCATGCCCTTGGTCTGCGCGGCCGAGCCGACTCGCGACACCGAGATGCCCACGTCGACGGCCGGGCGCACACCCGACTTGAACAGGTTGTCCTGCAGGTAGACCTGGCCGTCGGTGATCGAGATCACGTTCGTGGGGATGAACGCCGACACGTCGCCGGCCTTCGTCTCGATGATCGGCAGGGCGGTGAGCGAACCGGCGCCGTTCTCGTCGGACAGCTTCGCCGCCCGCTCGAGCAAGCGGCTGTGCAGGTAGAACACGTCGCCGGGGTAGGCCTCGCGGCCCGGCGGGCGACGCAGCAGCAGCGACAGCTGGCGGTAGGCCTCGGCCTGCTTCGACAGGTCGTCGTAGACGATGAGCGCGTGCTCGCCGTTGTCCATCCAGTGCTGACCCATGGCGCACCCGGCGTACGGGGCGAGGTACTTGAACGGTGCCGAGTCGGCGGCCGGGGCGGTCACGACGACCGTGTAGTCCATCGCGCCGGCCTCACGGAGCGTCTCGACGGTCTGGGCGACGGTCGAGCCCTTCTGGCCGATCGCGACGTAGATGCACTTCACGCCCTGACCCTTCTGGTTCAGGATCGTGTCGACGGCGACGGTCGTCTTGCCGGTCTTGCGGTCGCCGATGATCAGCTCGCGCTGACCGCGACCGATCGGGGTCATGGCGTCGATCGCCTTGATGCCGGTCTGGAGCGGCTCGTGCACGGGCTTGCGGCCCATGATGCCCGGCGCCTGGATCTCCATGCGGCGGAACTGGGTGCCGACGAGGTCGCCCTTGCCGTCGACGGGCTCGCCGAGGGCGTTGACGACGCGACCGAGCACGCCGTCACCGACCGGCACCGACAGGATGCGACCGGTCGCCTTGACCGTCTGCCCCTCTTCGATCTTGCTCGTGTCGCCGAGCACGACGGCGCCGATCGAGTCCTCGTCGAGGTTGAGCGCGAGGCCGACCGAGCCGTCCTCGAACTCGAGCAGCTCGTTCACGGCGCAGTCGGGCAGACCGCTGACGCGGGCGATGCCGTCGCCGATCTCGGCGATGCGGCCGACGGTGCGGGCCTCGAGCGAGGACTCGTAGCCCTCGAGGTTCTTCTTGAGCGACGCCGCGATGTCGGCGGCGGAGATGGTGAGTTCAGCCATTTCGTTGACTCCTGCGCCTTACAGGCGGCTCTTGAGTTGGTCGACACGGGTACGGACACTGCCGTCGATGACGGTGTCACCGACGGTGGCGACGATGCCGCCGACGATCGAGGGATCGACGACGACCTTGAGGGTCACCTGCTTGCCGGTGGCGTTCGCCAGTGCGGCCTTGAGTCGGGTCTGCTGGTCGTCGGTGAGCGCCACGGCGCTGCGGACCTCGGCGACCTCGAGGTTCTTCGAGTTGGCGGCCCGCTGGACGAGCTTGTCGATGATCGCCGGCAGGTCGCGGCCACGCCCCGATCCGACGACCATGGAGATCAACTGGGTCGTCGTCGGGGTGGCCTTGCCACCGAGCAGATCCTCGACGATGGCCTGGCGCTTGGCGGCCGGGACCATCTCGTCGGTGAGCGCGTTGCGGAGCTCGTCGCTCGACTCGTACGAGCGAGCGAAGCGGAACAGCTCGTCTTCGACCTCGTCGAGGGTGCCCTCGGCGCGGGCGACCTCGAACAACGCCCGTGCGTAGCCGTCGATACGTGCGTCGGACATCAGCTCGCACCTACTTTCGAAATGAAGCCCT
>JAUHYJ010000686.1 GCA_030425785.1 Acidimicrobiia bacterium
CGAGCTGCTCACCAGCATCCTGCCCGTCGAAGCCCCACTCGTCGCGCAGGATGCTGGTGAGCAGCTCGCGGTTGTCGGAGCAGTACGAGCCGTTGAGCTGGTTGTACGCGCACATCACGGTCGCGGGGGAGGCATCCTTCACGATCCGCTCGAAGGCGCGAAGGTAGATCTCGCGCAGCGCCCGTTCGTCGACGACGCTGTCGCCCACGAACCGGTAGTCCTCGTTGGAGTTCGCGGCGAAGTGCTTGACCGAGGTAGCGACGCCCGTGCTCTGCACCCCGTTCACGAACGCGGCGCCGAAGACGCCCGAGACGAGCGGGTCTTCGGAGAAGTACTCGAAGTTGCGGCCGCACAGCGGGCTGCGCATGATGTTCACCCCGGGAGCGAGGAGAACGTCCACGTCAAGTGCGGCGCTCTCGCGACCGATCGCCGCCCCCACCTCGAGCGCGAGCTGTGGGTCCCAGGTCTTGGCGAGCGTGGTCGAGGTCGGGAACGAGGTCGAGGGCTCGGCTTCCGCCAAACCGAACGCCCCCGCGTTGGCGCGCACCTTGCGCACGCCGTGGGGCCCGTCGGTGAGGAATAGCTTCCGGATGCCGAGCCGTTCGACGTCGTTGGTGTTCCAGGCGTCGACGCCCTCCAGCAGCAGGGCCTTCTCGTCGAGGGTGAGCTGGGTGATCAGCTCTTCCACCGTGCGGGTGGGCGTCGGCGCCGGCATCAGCGGACGCCGCGGATGAAGAGCGTGACCGCGCCGGTACCGATCGCGACGATCGCGCCGGTGAGGAACAGTGCCGTGTAGTTGCCGCCAGCGGGGTCGCCCAGCAGCAACAGGCTCGATCCGATGAGCGGTGCGATGGCGCTCGGAAGGGTGGCGGCGAGGTTGTAGATCGCCATCCATCGGCCGGCCTGGTCGCGCTCGGGAACGAGGTCCGAGGCCATCGCGACGTCGGTCGCGCCGAACATGCCGGCGGCTCCGAGCACGAACATGACCGCGGCGAAGAACAGCCCGAACCCGTCGGTGAACGCCATGAGCGAAAGGCCAGTGGCGGTCAGCACGGAGGCGGTGATGACGAAGACCTTGCGACGGCGGATACGGTCGGAGATGAGACCAGAGCCCACGGCGAAGCCCATCGTGACCAGGATGCCGATGCCGCCGACCAGCGCGAGCTTCTGGCCCGCTTCCTCGGCGGTGAAGCCGAGCCGATCGGCGAGGAAGTAGAGCTGGTAGGTCGTGAGGAACGCGAGTGCGGTCTGCATGAGGAACTTGCCGAGCCACACCAGCGAGAAGTCGGGGTGCTTGCGCGGGTTGAACAGGAGCAGCCGGAACGTCTCGCCGACCGTGGTGCGCTCGACCGGAGCGGTCGAATCGGGATAGACGAGCGTGTAGACGAGCGCGAACACGGCGAGCACGACAACGGGGACCGTGAACAGCAGCACCAGGTTGCCCGTCAGCATCCCGCCGATCGTGTAGCCGAACACTCCGGCCAGCTGAGTCGCGACACCGACGATCGCGCCGACAGTGCCGCGCTGAGGCTCGGGCACGCGTTCGGCGACGACGGGCGTGATGGCGGCACCGGTCCCCGCGCCGGCGACGCAGACCAGCACCCACGAGAGGATGAGGAGGGGCACATTCGGGGCGAGTGCGACGAAGACGGTCGCCACGAGTGTGCCGGCGATGCCGCCGATCAGCCACGGGCGACGGCGACCCCAGCGCGAACGGGTGTGGTCACTCAGCACGCCGGCCATGGGACCCGCGATGAGCGACACGACCGCACCGATCGCGGTCACCAGGCCCAGCGTCACCGCTTTGTCGTCAGGAGCCAGCAGCTGCACCTTGTACGGCAGGCTGAACAGCGCCGGCATCATGATCGTGAAGTAGAACCCGAAGTTCATGAGACCGAACAGGGTCAGGAACAGACCGCTGACCTTGGTCGGTGCTTCTGCAGAGGGGGCGACGTGGTCGACGGCGACGTTCGACTCATCGGTGGATGACATGAGGACTCCGGTGTCTCGGGTATGAGGAGCGCTAGCGCGCGCTAACGTCGACCATACGCCAAGCTACTAGCGCGTGCAAGTGTTGGCTGCGCGCTGAGCTTCATCTCTTTGAGGACGACCGTCCAGCGCGGTTCTCGACGAAGAGGTGGTGCCGATCGGTCACGACGTCTCGCGGGCGATCAGCTCTGTGCGGGCCTTCGGGCTGGAGGTCGGGATCGGGGCGCCGTCGGCCGCGGTCAGGGCCATCTGAGCGAAATAGCGGCCGAGGCCGGCGATGTCGACGCGGATCGAACTCAGGGACGGTACGAGGAGCGCCGCGATCGGAGTGTCGTCGTGGCCGACGATCGCTACGCGCCCAGGCACCGGGA
>JAUHYJ010000687.1 GCA_030425785.1 Acidimicrobiia bacterium
CGGACGACGGCGCACTCGACGCACTTCGCGTCGCCGGGGTCGACCCCGTCGCCATCTACTGGGGCAAGTCGCTCGCGCTCGCCGTGCAGCTGTTCGCGCTCGAAGTGTTCCTGCTGGCCGGCGCGATCGTGTTCTACGACGTCACGCCGCCTGCCGCCGGGCTCGGATTGCTGGCCGGAACCGTCGTCCTCGCGACCTCAGGACTCGCTTCGGTCGGTACGCTCTATGGCGGCCTCACCGCAGGGTTCAGCGGCCGCGAGACAGTGCTCCCGCTGCTGGTGCTCCCGGTGGTGGCGCCCGTCCTGATCGGGGCGACGCGAGCGGTCGAATCGGCCCTCGGCACCGACGGGGTGGCGCTCTCGGAGGGCTGGCCGTGGCTCGGCCTGCTCGCCGTGTTCGCCATCGCCTTCGGCGTCGGCGGTGCGCTCGCGTTCGGCCCGCTCATCGACGACGCCGCGTGACGAGAACGACATGACCGCCCCCACCACCACGACCTCCGCCGACACCGCCACCCGCTCCCGCAGCACCGGCACCCGCGCCACGCGCGTGATCGGTGTCGTCACCGTCATCATGATGGGGTGGCTCGTCGCCTTCGGTCTCGGGTTCTCGCCCGCCGACCGCGACCAGGACGAGGCCGTGCGGATCATGTACGTCCACGTCCCGACGGTCTGGGTCGCGTACCTCGCGCTCTCGCTCGCGGCGGTCTGCTCGGCCGTCTACCTCTTCTCGAAGAACCACTCGCTCGGCTTCGACCGCTTCGCCGGCGCCAGTGCCGAGATCGCCACCGTCTTCATGGCGCTCACCTTGGTCAGCGGCATGCTCTGGGGCCGGATCACGTGGGGTGTCTACTGGCAGTGGGACGCCCGGCTCACCTCGTTCGCCCTGCTGCTGGTCAGCACGATCGGCTACCTCGCCGTGCGCGGGCTCGGCGGGTCGCACCATCAGCGGGCCAAGCGCAGTGCCGTCGTGATGCTGCTCGTCGTCCTCGAGATCCCGCTCGTGCACTGGTCGGTGCGCTGGTGGCGCAGCCTCCACCAGGAGGCCACGGTGCTCGACACCGACCTCGACCCCGACATCGACGGGCTGATGCTGTTCTCGCTGTTCGTCGGCTTCATCGCCTTCTCGCTGCTGTACGCCTGGCTGGTGCTGCACCGCACGCGGGCGCTCGCCATGCAGGACATGCTCGACGACGAGGGGCTCGACCGGGCGCTCGCCGCCCGCCGGGCCGAGGGGGCGCCGCAATGAGTCCCGTCGTGGCCCAGGGTGCCCAGGGGTTCGTCGCGATGGAGAACGCCACCCAGATTCTCGGCAGCTATGCGATCACGTTCGCGGTGATCGGGGGGCTCGTGGCCTGGGTCCTGCGCCGGAGCCGACAGCTCGCCGACCAGATCGACGACGACGACAAGTACTGGACCTGACGCTCTCTCGAACGGACCGCTCCCGCTGTGACCGACCTGACCCCCCGCCCCGCACCCGAGACCGAGGCCGCTCGACCGCGCCGGCGATGGCTGCCGATGGTGCTCGTGGCCGCCGTGCTGGTCGCCGGCGGCGTGATCGTCGCCCAGTTCCTCCGGTCGGCGGTCGACTACTACTGCAACGTCGACGAGGTCGGCGTCCGCTCCGGCTGCGACGCCGACCGGCGAGTGCGCGTCCAGGGCATCGTCGAGCGCAACTCGGTCAACAGCACCGGCGGCGACACCTCGTTCGACATCTCCTTCAACGGGGCTCGCATGTCGGTCGTCTACGACGGTGAACCCGGCGGCATCTTCAAGGAGTGCCTCCCGGTGGTCGTCCACGGCACGTACGACGCGCCGACCAACACCCTGCTCGGTGACCGCGTCGAGGTGAAGCACTCCGACGAGTACGTCGCCGTCAACGACGAGCGGCTCACCGAGGCCGACGAGCTCGCCGACGAGTGCACGGCGTGACGTGCCGGTGATGGGGAGCTCGATGTTCGCCGTCAGCCTGAACGGGGCGCTCGGCCATGCCGGGCTCCTCCTGATGCTCGGCGCCTCGCTGGTCGGCGCGCTGTCGACCGGCTTCGCGATCCGCACCGGGAACCGGCTCGGCATCCGTCAGGCGCCTGCCTACGCCTGGTTGATCCTGGCCGGGGCGGTGCTGGCCGCGTTCGCCATGCAGCGCGCGTTGGCGGTGCGCGACTACACGCTCGCGTACGTGCAGGACGTCGGGTCGTCGACGACGCCGACGCTCTACAACATCGCCGCGATGTGGAGCGCGCTCGAGGGTTCGATCCTGCTGTGGGTGCTGGTGCTCGCCGGCTTCACGGCGGCGGTGGCCTGGCGGTTCCGGGCGCGGGCCGACGACGAACTGGTCGGATGGGCGCTCGTCGTCATGTTCG
>JAUHYJ010000688.1 GCA_030425785.1 Acidimicrobiia bacterium
TGCCGCCAGGTGGCCGAGAACCTCGCGTCGAAGTCGTCGTCGGCCCAGCCGAGCTCGCGCACCGCGATCGACGGCCCGCACATCTGGTTCAGGCGACGCGCCAGGTCGTCGAGATCGGTGTCGGCCGGCAGATCGCCCGAGACCACCTGCCCCCAGGCGTGCACGCCGGCGTCGGTCCGGCCCGACATCGAGTACTCGAACGGGATCCGGATCACGCGCTCGACCGCGGCGCCGAGGTCGCCCATCACCGTCCGCACGCCGTGGTTGGGAGCGAGCCCGCGGAACTCGTCGCCGCGGTAGGCGATGACGAAGCGCGCCCGGCGCCGCTCGATCGGCGGATCGGCGCTCATGGCAACCGTCGGAGGTGGTGCAGCTCCTCGTGGACGCGAGCGGCGCCGCGAGCGACGAGCCCCGCGTTGCGATCGGTCACGTCGTCGTCGGCGACCTTCGTGACCTCGAAGTGGTCGCCGAACAGCTCCTCGACCTCGCGGCCCGTGACCGAGAACGGCGGGCCGTCCATCCGTGACTGGTCGTACACGAACGTGACGAGGAACGAGCGCGCACCCCCCGGCAGCACCTCCGCGAGGTGGTCGGCGTACCGACGTCGCGCCTCGGTCGGCAGCGCGACGAGGCTCGCCCGGTCGTACACCGCGACGACGTCGTCGAGCGCGTCGGCGCCGAGCGCGAAGTGGTCACCGCGCCAGAGCTCGTACGGCCCCGCCGAGAACACGGTGAAGTCGCCGGCGGGACGGACGGACGGTTCGAGTCCGACGGCGTCGAAGAACTCCCTGATGGCGATGTCGCTGAGTTCGGTGCCGATCACGCGGTGCCCGTGGTTCGCGAGCCACGCCATGTCGATCGACGAGCCGCACAGCGGTACGAACACGGTGGCGTCCGACGCGACACCGAACTCGGGCCACCGGTCGACCAGGGTGGCGTGGGCCTCGTCCTGATGCCAGCCGGTCTGGCCCAGCTCCCACCGCTCGCGCCAGAAGTCGTGCTCCATCCCGACTCAGTCTGACACGCAGACGGCCACCGCGCGCCCTCCGACACGTCGCCGCGATGCGACCCGCGGCGGCCGCCGGCTCGATCTCCGGGTCTGGCTCAGACGAGGGTCATGCCCCGGTCAGACGAGCGTCATGCCGCCGTCGATCATCACGATCTGCCCGGTCATGTAGTCGCTCGCGGGTGACGCCAGGAAGGTCGTGGTCCCCGTGATGTCCGCCGGTGTGGCGACCCGGCCGCGCAGGATCTCGGCCGAGAACTCGGCCATCGCTTGACCGGGCCGCTCCGACGCTCCCAGGTCCATGAGCTCCTGATCGAGCGAGTCCCACATCTCGGTGTGCACGACACCGGGCGCGAACCCGTTCACGGTGATGTCGTGCTTGGCCAGATCGCGCGCCGCCGACTGCGTCAGCGAGACGACCGCGAACTTCGACGCGCAATACGGAACGACGTTGTCGAACCCCTGGCGCGACGCGATCGACGCCGTGTTGATGATCTTGCCGCCCGTTCCCTGGGCGATCATCTGCTTGGCGGCTTCCTGCATCCCGATGAGCACACCGAGCGCGTTCACCCGCATGATGAAGTCCCAGTTCTCCTCGGTGACCTCGAGGAAGTGCATCGGTTTGTTCACCCCGGCGTTGTTGAACGCGACGTCGAGCTTGCCGAACTCGGCCACGACGGCCTCGATCATCTCGGCCACGCGAGTGCGATCGGTGACGTCCACCGGAGCGGCCATCACCCTGCCGCCGTGCTCGTCGGCGCGGGTCACGTTGGCGGCGGCGACCGATGCGGCGCGGTCTCCGTCGAGGTCCGCGAAGCAGACGTCAGCGCCCTCGTCGAGCAGCGCTTCGCCGATGGCGCGGCCGATACCGCGGGCTGCGCCGGTCACGACGCACGAGCGTCCGGTCATCGTTCCCATGTCATCCTCCGATGGGTGTCGTGTGCATTCGTGCTCACGATGCGTCCGGCGGCGCCGGTCTCGTCGACGCCTGCGCGACGAGTTCGGGTGCGAGCTGGACCTTGCCGGCGATCGCGTCGGTGCCCGTCGAGGGGCTGGCGACCAGTTCGGCAGCCAGGCGACCGAGTTCGTAACCCGGGAGCCGGACCGTCGTGAGCGGTGGGTCGACGTGGTCGGTGAGCGGCACGTCGTTGTACCCGACGAGCGAGATGTCGGCCGGGCACTCGATACCCCGGTGCCGCAGCGCACCGAGCGCACCGATCGCGATGCTGTCGTTGTGCGCGAAGATCGCCGTCGGCATCTCGCCCGTCTCGGCCAGCAGGTCGTCGACCAGTTCGCGGCCGGCCTGCGCGGTCGGCAGGCGCGACCGCGTGCGGATGTCGAGGCAGGTC
>JAUHYJ010000050.1 GCA_030425785.1 Acidimicrobiia bacterium
GACCTCGCCGTCGACGAGGTCGTGCTCGGCCGCGGGGCCTACGTGCGGGGCCGTCTCGCCCTGCTCCAGGCGATCGCCGAGGCGCACGGCTGCCAGGTGGTGTTCCAGGCGCAACCGTCGGGCACGGTCGCGTTCGTCGCCGGCTTCCGGGCCGACCTCGACACCGTCGGCCTGCTCTACCACTCACTCCACACCCAGGCGAGCAGCCGCATGACGCGCGAGCGCCGGGCGACCGGCGCGGCGACCCAGCAGTGGCGGCGCTCGTTCCTGTTCGGCTTCGCCGACGAGATCCGCACGATGCTCGCCGACACCGCTCGCGAAGCGACGGCGCGCCTGCACCCGAGCTCGACGGCACTGCCCGCCCTGCGCGCTCGCGAGCGTCAGGTCGACGAGTTCGCACGCCGCTCGTTCGGCCGGGTCGTCGCCGCTCGCCGCCCGAAGGCGGCCACCGCGCAGGGGTTCGTCGCCGGGCGCGAGGCGGCGGCACGCGTCGACCTGGGGCGCAGGCGGGTCACCGGGCTGCGTGCGCTCGGCCGCGGCGCATGACCCGCGGCGACCTCGGCCGTGAGGCGGTCTACGCCGCCGAGATCGCCGCGTTCGACGGAACGTCCCACGAGACCGTCACCGACTTCGACGCACTCGTCGCGGTCGGCACGGCGGTCACGTCCGCATCGTGGTGGCCGCACGGTCCGGTCGCGGTCGAGCGAGCCCGATCCGACGCGGCGTCGTCGTCGGCGCGGCGACGGACGAGCGGCGCGACCGTCATCCGTCTGGCGGCGCCGCAGATGACCGTGGCGACGGTGCTGCACGAGCTCGCACACGTGCTCGCCGGCATCGACGCCGGGCACGGCGCCAGGTTCCGGCGTGCCCACGTCGACGTGGTCGGGTACGTGCTCGGCGACGAGTCGGTCGGCTGGCTGCTCGACGCCTACCGCGCCTTCGGGCTCGAGCCCGGCGAGCGCGCGTGGCCGACGCCGGGGCTGCGCCCCGAAGCCGGCGGGCCGATCGCCCTCTGAGTTCAGACGGCCGGCGATGTCATCGGCCGCTCAGCTTTCGCCGAGGTTCGGCTCGATGGGCGGAGCGTCGCCGAAGTTCACCCCGAGATCGCGGGCGGTGAGCATCGTGTCGCTGTCGAGCGGCACGTTCTTCTGCCGACCCCGCACCGACGCCAGCGGGACGTAGTCGACGGTCGGCGGGTTCAGCGCCACCATGATCCCGTTGTGGCCTTCGTCGAGCGCCCGCACCGCTGCCGCGCCGAACCGCAGGCCGAGCAGCCGGTCGTGGGCGGTCGGGCTGCCACCGCGGATGAGGTGACCGAGCACGACGACCCGCGCCTCTTTGCCGGTCAGCTCGCCGAGCGCGTCGCCGACCGCCTGGCCGACCCCGCCGAGCCGCTCGGCCTGACCGACCGACTTGCCGACGATCGAGACGTCACCGCCCTTGGGCTTGGCACCCTCCGCGACCACGACGATCGAGAACTTGGCGCCGCGCTCCTCGCGCCGACGGATCGTCTCGGCGACGTGTTCGAGGTCGTACGGGATCTCGGGGATGAGCACCGCGTGCGCGCCACTCGCCACCCCGGAATGGAGCGCGATCCATCCCGCGTACCGACCCATGACCTCGACGACGATCACGCGCCCGTGCGACGTCGCCGTCGAGAACAGCCGATCGATGCACTGCGACGCGAAGTCGACGGCGGTGTGGAAGCCGAACGTCGACGCGGTCCGCTCGAGATCGTTGTCGATCGTCTTCGGCACCCCGATCACCCGGAGGCCGGCCTCGTAGAGATGACACGCGATCGTGAGCGATCCGTCGCCGCCGATGCTGATCAGCGCGTCGATGTCGTGCTCGTCGAACTTGTCGATCAGTTCCTGTGAGCGATCTTCTTCGACCCAGGTGCCGTCGGGTTGCTGGACGGGGAACGCCGTCGGATTGCCGCGGTTGGTCGTGCCGAGGATGGTGCCGCCCTGGTGCACGATGCCCCGCACGCTCTCGCGCGAGAGCGTGATGACGCCCTTGCCGTCGTACTCGTCGGGGAACATGATCCCGTTGAAGCCGTCGCGGATGCCGACGACGTCCCACCCGCGGTTGCGGGCGGCCAGCGTGGCCGCCCGGATGACCGCGTTGAGGCCAGGGGCGTCACCCCCGCCGGTGCTGAGCGCAATTCGTCGGATCGGACGCATGGATCGACGGTAGCGGATCGCGGCGGGCCCGGTTTCCGGGCTCAGGACGACGTCGCCGAGCCGGACAGCACCTCGGCGACGGAGAGCTCCGCGTCGAGCACGACGACGTCGGCGCGTCCGCCCGGAGCGAGCAACGCATCGTCCGGTTCCGCGATCGCCCGGGCCGGGGTGGTGGTGAACGCGGCGACGGCGTCACGCAGCCCGACGCCGCAGTCGTGCACGACGGTGCGGAGCGCACGGTCGGGCGTCAGCGTCGAGCCGGCGAGCGTGTCGGTGCCCGCGATCACCGCGCGACCGTCGGCGACGTCGACGTCGATGCTGCCGAGCGCGTACCGGCCCGGCGGTGCGGCGGCCGCGGCCATCGCGTCGGTGACGAGCGCGATCCGGCCCGGCGCGGCGGCGAACAACAGGGCGATCGACGCGGGATGCACGTGGATGCCGTCGGCGATCACCTCGATCGTGACGTGCTCGGCGGCGACTGCGGCCCCGATGACGCCGGGGAGGCGCCCCTGGATCGGGGCCATCGCGTTGAACGCATGGGTGACGAGTGATGCACCACGGGCGAACGCCTCGCGGGCGGTGTCGTAGTCGCAATCGGTGTGACCCACCGCGACCGGCACCCCGGCCTCGACGAATCGGGACACGGCGTCGAGCGCGCCCGGCAGCTCCGGAGCGATGGTGATGTGGCGGACGATCCCCGTCGCCGCGTCGACCAACCGCTCGACCGACTCGGCATCCGGGTGGCGGAGCAACGTCGGGTCGTGGGCGCCGCATCGGCCGCGTGCGAGGAACGGCCCCTCGACGTGGACGCCGATCAAGCCCGGGTCGCGGTCCATGGCCGCGCGAGCCGCACCGATCGCGTCGACGATGTCGTCGATCGAGCTCGTGACGAACGACGCGACGGCCCGGGTCGTGCCGTGTGCTCGCATCGCTGCCAGCGCGATGAGCGCCTCGTCGACCCCGTCCTGGTAGTGGGCGCCGCCGGCGCCGTGGCCGTGGATGTCGACGAAGCCCGGCGTGACGTACCCACCGGACGCGTCGATCGACCGATCGGCGTCGGGTGGCGGTTGCTCGTGCGAGCCGACCGTCACGACCTGCCCGGCGTCGAGGTACACCCAACCGGGTCGCTCGCCGTGCGCGTCCACGAGCGTGCCCGAGTGCACGAGTGTCGACGTCATGCCTACAGACCCTGCCAGGCCGGCTTGTGTTCGTACACCCAGCGGTAGTACTCGGCCCGCTCGAAACCGGCGGCCGCCGCCTCGTCGACCACCACCGTCACGTGGCGGTGCAACTGGATGCACGAACCCGGCACGCTTGCCGTGATCGGGCCCTCCACCGCGGTGGCGATGGCGTCGGCCTTGCCCGAACCGAACGCCAGCAGCACGAGGTGGCCGGCTCGCAAGATCGTGCCGATGCCCTGCGTGATGCAGTGGGTGGGCACCTCGTCGGGCGAGTCGAAGAAGCGCGCGTTGTCGGCGCGGGTGGTGGCGGTCAGTGTCTTGATACGGGTGAGCGACGCCAGCGACGAGCCAGGTTCGTTGAAGCCGACGTGGCCGTCGGTGCCGATGCCCAGGAGCTGCAGGTCGACGCCGCCGTGGGCGTCGAGCGCGGCCTCGTACCGCTCGCCTGCCGTGGCGATCGTCGCCGCGTCGCCGTCGGGCACGTGGACCCGCGCCGGATCGAGACCGAGCGGTTCGGTGACCTCCCGGCGGATCACGCTGTGGTAGCTCTCCGGATGGTCCTCGGGGAGCCCGACGTACTCGTCGAGCGCGAACGCGGTGACGCCGGACAGGTCGAGCCCCGCCGCACGTTCGCGTGCCAGGGCGGCATACACGGGGAGCGGTGTCGAACCGGTCGCCACGCCGAGCGTGAACGCCGGCTCGTCCCGCACCCGCGCCGCGATGTGGCGAGCCACGAGCGTGCCGGCCGCTTCCGGCGTGTCGACGATGACGACTTCAGCCATGGTGTCCTCCCGCGAGTGCTGCGCCGATCGCGTGGGTCGGTCGTTCGTCGGTCAGGAGTTGCGTGATCGAGGCGAGCCCGAGCGAAGCGATCAACGGCGACGCCGCCGACCACGCCGCGAAGTGCCTCGCCATGCCGTCGCTCAAGGCATGTCCGAGCCCGGTGAGGCCCCCGCCGATCACGATCGTGTCCGCGCCGTAGGCGAGGGCGAGCACCCGAACCGCGCTGGCGGCGCCGAAGTACACACCGTCACGAATCTGGATCGCGTGGGCGTCGCCGGCGGCCGCCGCCGCGAACACGTCGATGGCGGTGGCGCCGTCGACGCCCCACTGTGCGACCACGCCGGAACCCGACGCGTAGCCCTCGAGCGAGCCGGCCAGCCCGTCGACGTGCGCGGGGCCGTTCGGGTCGACCGACACGTAGCCGATCTCGCCCGAGACGCCGTTGGCGCCTTCCCACAGGCGCCCGCCGAGCACGACCCCGGCGGCGAGGCCGGTGCCGAGGTTGAGGTAGGCGAACGAGTCCGACGTGCCACCTCGCAGCGCCCACGCACCGAGCGCAGCCGCGTTCACGTCGTTGCACACGTGTACCGGCGCATCGATCGACGCGGCGACCGCTGCCTCGAGATCGAACGACTCGATGCCGAGGTTGCGTGCGTGGTGCACGACGCCGTGCCGGACCGCCCCGGGCACGCCGATGCCGATCGATTCGATGTCGCCGGCGGTGCCGTCGCAGACCGCCCGCACGGCGTCGAGCGCCCCCGTGGTCACGCCCTCCGGCCCACACGTCGCAGTGCCCCGGAACGTGGCGAGCACGCCGAGCGCGTCGTCGATGGCGACGGCCTCGATCTTCGTGCCGCCGATGTCGATGCCGATCCTCATGCGATGGCCCTCACGCACTCGCGCCCACGAGTTCGAGCAGCGCCTCGCCGACGAGACGCGAGGCGCCGAAGGTCGCGAGGTCGACGCCGTCACTCTCGGCGAACCCCATGTCGACGACGATGGTGTCGCCGACGGCGGTGATGGCGGTGGCGGCCGCAGCGGCGCCGGGGTCGCGGTGGAACTCGCGGCCGACGACGACGGTGACCACACCGGGCCCGGCCACGTGGGCCTCGGCCCAGGTGTCGGCCACCCCACGGTCGGCGACCGGTACCACGAGCGAGGCGACGGCGCCGCCGTCGAAGAACGGCCCGAACGGGGTCTCGCCGATGGCGACATTCGGCTCGGGATCGATCCGCACCCACCGCACCTCGCGCGGACCGGAGCCGAGGAGCGCCGCCGCGCGATCGGACACGGCGAACGACGCCGCGATCGTGTCGAGGCTGACGACGGGTTCGGTCGCCGCGACGGCCGGCGAGGTGTCGGTGCGGTGCCGCTGTTCGGTCGTCCACCGGGCCAGCCCGTCACAGCGCGCAGCGGCGTCGGCGAGCCGGTCGCGGGGGAGATCGGCGGCCTCGATCGCGACCGCCAGCGCGTCGACGATGGCGTCGATCTCGCTCGCCGAGGTCTCCTGCCCGAGGCAGAGCAGGTCGCTGCCGGCCGCGACGGCGGCCACGGCGGCGGCGGGGATACCGCACTGGCCCGACGCACCCACCATGTCGAGCGCGTCGGTGACGACGACCCCGTCGAACCCCAACTCGCCTCGGAGGAGATCGCCGAGGATGGCCGACGAGAACGTGGCGACCGCGTCCGGGTCGAGCGCGGGAACGCGGATGTGCGACGTGATGATCGTCTTCGTGCCGGCCGCGATCGCGGCCCGGAACGGCTCGAGTTCCCGGGCGGCGAAGGTCGCAGCGTCGGCGGTCACCACCGGTTCGGCGACGTGCGAGTCGGCCGAGGTGTCGCCGTGGCCGGGGAAGTGTTTGGCGCACGCGGCGACACCGGCGGCCTGCACCCCCTCGGTCCACGCGGCGGTGTGCGCCGCGACCGAGGCGGCGTCGGCGCCGAAGCTGCGCACGCCGATGACCGGGTTGTGGGGGTTGCAGTTGATGTCGGCGACCGGAGCGAGCGCGAGACGGACGCCTGCGTTCGCGAGTTGGGCACCGACCTCGTGCCCGACCGTGCGCGTGACGTCGAGGTCGTCGATGCGGCCGAGGACCGCGTTGCCGGGGAACGGCGACCCGTCGTGCTGGTGGAGCCGCGACACGTCACCGCCCTCCTCGTCGGTCGCGATGATCGCGTGCGGGTTCGCCGCGTAGATGGCCGCGGTGAGCGCGGCGACCTGGGCCGGCGACTCGATGTTCTGACCGAACAGGCACACGCCACCCAGCCCGTCGCGCAGCAGGTCGGCGAACCAGTCGGGGAGGGTGGGCCCGGCGAACCCCGGCATGAGGATGCCGAGCGCGTCGCGACGGATCGCCGTCGAGTCGAGTGTGGAGTCGAGTGTGGAGTCGATCGACGTCATCCCTTCACCGCCCCGCCGACGAGCCCTTGCGCCATGCGGCCCTGCACGATCACGAAGAAGATGATGACGGGGATGGCGACCAGCACCGAGCCGGCCATGATCTGCCCCCACTCGGGCGCACCCAGGTTCGACTGCTGGGCGATGTCGCGCAGCCAGAGGGGGAGCGTCTGGACCTCGTCGTCGGTCAGCAGCACCGACGCCAGCGCGAACTCGTTCCAGACCTGGATGAACGCGAACACACCGGAGGCGACGAGGCCGGGGGCGATCAGCGGGAAGGTGATGCGCCGGAACGCGCCGAGGCGGGTGCAGCCGTCGACCATGGCGGCCTCTTCGAGATCGACCGGTACACCGGCCACGAAGCCACGCAGCATCCAGATCGTGAACGGCACCACCATGGCGACGTAGATGATCGAGACGCCGGCGAGCGAATTGAGCAGCCCCAACCCGGAGATCATCTTGTACTGGGCGATGAACATCGCCTCGGCCGGCAGCATCTGGACGAGGATGATGGTCAGCACGAACGTCCGGCGGCCCCGGAAGCGGAAGCGTGAGATGGCGAGCGCCGCCAGCGTCGCGAAGACGATGCACACGACCAGCGCGACGGCCACCACGATGACCGACATCTTGAGCGACTCGAAGAACGGGGTGTCGTTCGTGACGTTGCGATAGTTCTGGAAGGTGCCCCCGAACGGCAGGAAGGTCGGGGTGAGCCGGCTGATCGTGAGCGGCGTCAGGAACGACGAGTTGATCATCCAGTACACCGGAAACGCCCACATGGCCGCGACGATCAGCGCCGTGAGCGCGGCGAGCCACCGCTTGAGTCTGCGTCCCATCAGTTCGCGTCCTCTCTGAGCAGCTCGCGCACGTAGAACCCGCTCACGCCGAGCGTGATCAGGAGCACGATCATCGCCGCCGAGGCGGCCGCTCCGAAGTGGCCCTGGCCGATGCCGAGGCCGTAGATGTAGGTGCCGAGCAGGTCGTAGTCGTCGCCCTTCGGGCCGAGGTCCTGCAGGAGCTGGATCTGGGCATAGACCCGCAGGTCCCAGATGAACTGCAGCAGCAGGAGGATGATGAGGACCGGACGGACCGTCGGCATGAGGATGTAGATCAGGGTCTGTCGGGCGTTGGCGCCGTCGAGTTGGGCCGCCTCGAGCATCTCCTCGCTGACCTGGGTCAGCGCGGCGTACACCGAGATCGCCACGAACGGCACGGAGGCCCAGGTGATGATGACCGACGCGACGAAGAAGAAGCTGAGCGGTTGCTCGAGCCAGTTGTGGCCGACCATGTCGACACCCGGCAACAGGCTGAGCGTGTAGTTGAGGACCCCGTTGCGGGCGTCGATCAACCAGCTCCACACGGTCATCTGGGCGACGATCGGCATCGCCCACGCGAGCAGCAGGGCGGTCTGGAGCACGAGTCGCGACCAGGTCGGTGCGGCCTTCATGAGCAGTGCCAGCAGGATGCCGATCGTCATGGTGGCGAGTGCGGTCGCCGCCATGAACACCAGCGAGCGGACGACGACCGTCCAGAAGAAGCCGTCGCTCAGGAGCGCGGTGTAGTTGTCGAACCACACCCACGGGGCGGCCTCGCCGAACTGTTGGCGCAGGCCGTACTCGCGCATCGAGTTGAGGATCTGCCAACCCATCGGGTAGGCGAGGCCGACGATCAGTACCGCGACCGCCGGCACGACCAGCCAGTACGGCAGCTGCGTGGCGCGCCCGCGTCGCGTGGTCGGCGAGTCGGAGTCGGGCATCGAGGTCGTTGCGGTCGACATGTCGGTTCCTTCCGAGCGCGGTGGATGGTCGGTGCGCGACGATTCGCCGGTGGACGTGGTCGCGGTGGTGGTCGTGGTCGCGGGGTGTGGTCCTGGCGGTGTCGATCGTGCCGGTGTGCGGGCGGGGTGGCGGGAACCCCACCCGCACACGGGCGATCGGGGATCAGCCGTTGATCACGTCGTTGATCTTGTCGTCGTACTCCGCGGCGAGCGATGCGACGTCGCCGCCCTCGGCGACGGCCTGGAAGTACTGCTCGAGGAGCTGCTGTTCCTCGACCGCCGTCCAACCCGGCGCCGCCGGGGTCAGCTTCGCAGCTGCGGCGGTGTCGAGCGAGATCTGGGCGATCGCCGGGTCGGCGGCCGAGTCGACGTACACCGAACCGAACTCGGTGTTGGCCGGCCCGAGGCCGTTCTGGGCCAGGATCGTCTGGTACTCGTCCGAGAAGATGATGGTCATCAGCTCGAGCGCCGCGTCCTGGTGTTCCGAGGCGGCGGAGATGCCGATGTTCGAACCGCCGGCGAAGACCGGGGCGATGCCACCGTCGACGCCGGGCAGCGCGTAGGCGCCGAACGTGTCGGGGTTCCAGGTCGCGACGGCTTCACCCTCGTCGTTCTCCGAGATGTCGCCGAGGCTCCAGTAGGCCCAGTTCGGGGCGAGGGTCGTCGCCACGTCCGTGTCGGGGAGGAAGTCGTCGTTGATCGCCTGGTAGGCGGTCGCATCGGTGTCGGTCGCTCCGGCGACGGACGCCGTCGTGAACAGCTCCTGCCACATCTCCATGCCGGCGATCGACTCGGGCGACGACAGCGACGCCGTCCATTCGCCACCGTCGTAGGTCGCGAGGTCGCCACCGTTGGCGAAGATCCAGGCGATGCCGTCGCGCCAGTCCTGGCCGGGGATGTAGGCACCCGAGCCGGCGGACTTCAACGTGGCGTTGACGTCGGTGAACTCCTGCAGGGTGGCGGGCTCGGCGACGCCGGCGGCCTCGTACAGGTCCTTGCGGTACCAGGCGAAGCGTGAGCCGAAGTAGTAGGGGAGCGAGTAGACGGTGTCGCCGACCGAACCGGCCTCGACGAAGCCCTGGAGCAGGGCATCGCCGCCGAGCTCCTCGTAGTGCGGCGTCAGGTCGCTGTACGCGCCGACCGCGGTGAAGGTCGCGGTCTGCGTGTTGCCCGTCTCGAACACGTCGGGCGTCGAGGACGAGTCGGGGAGCGCGGCGGTCAGCGACGGGATCAGGTCGCCCCAACCGATCTGCTCGATCGAGAGCTCGCCGCCGTTCATCGCCGAGTACGTGTCGGTGAGGTAGGTCAACGCCGCTTCGGGGGTGTCGGTGCCGGCCAGCCACAGGGTGATGTCCTCGCCCTCGGCCATGTCGTCACCGGAGGTCTCGTCCTCGGTGGCCGCGTCGTCGGTCGTGTCGTCGGTCGTGTCGTCGCCCTCGTCGGACGGCTCCTCGGACGAGTCGGCGTCGTCGGACGAGTCGTCGGCCGGCGCGTCGCTCGTCTCGGGGGCGTCGTCGCTGCTCGAGTCGTCGTCGCCGCCGCACGCGGCGAGCGCCACTGCGGCCAGGACAACCGCAATTGCTGTCTGCTTCTTCTTCATGGTTCTCCCCTTGTTGGTGTGGGTACGTGCCCTCAGCCGGGTGACTTCGGACGGGTGGGGTCAGGCGACCCCGAGTTGGCCTCGCAAGACCAGGACAACGGCCCCGAGCAGGACCAGGTCGGGCCCGAGCTCGGTCATCCGCAACTGCATGTCGCCGTGCGAGTCGGGGAGCATGCGGTCGCGCATCGTGGACTGCGCTGCGGTGAGGAGTGGGCCCGAGATGGTGTCGGCCGGTCCGGCGAGCACCACCTCGGTGAGATTGAGTGCGCTGACGATCGGCGCCAGGACGATGCCGAGCCGGCGCCCTGCTTCGGTCAGCACCGCATGGCGGTCGGCCGCAGGGTCGGCGAGGCGTTCGTCGATCCGCGGGATCGCGAGCCACCGCTCGAGGCAGCCCCGGTTGCCACAGACGCAGAGCTCACCGTCGTCGGTGCCGCTCACGACGTGGCCGATCTCGCCGGCGGCGTGTCGTGCGCCACTGACGGTCCGGCCGTCGATCATCAGGCCCGAGCCGACGCCGCGGCCGATGCGGACGAGCATCATGTCGGGTTGGCCGTCGCCGAACGAGAACTCGCCGACGACGGCGGTGTCGGCGTCGTTGGCGACGGCGACGGGCAAGCCGCTGGCCGTCGCGAGTCGTGCTTGCAGTGGCACGTCACGCCATCCGAAGTTGGGCGCCGACAGGACGACGCCGCGGTCGTCGACGATGCCGGGGCTCCCGACACCGACACCGATCACCGGGCGGTGAGCGAGCTCGACGAGTTCGGCCAGCAGCGTCTCGGCGGCGACGATCGCATCTTCTCCCTGGGCTCGTGGGATGTCGACGGCGGCCCGATGAATCACCTCGCCGGCGAGGTCGGTGACCACGCCGACGAACGAGTGCAGGCCCGAGAGATCGAGACCGATGATGTGGTGCCCCTCCCGGTTGACGTCGAGCATCGTCGCCGGCTTGCCGGGCCGCGAGGCGGGACGAGTCCCGAGCTCGACGACGAAGTCCTCGTCGACGAGATCGGCGACGACGTCCGAGATCGTGACCCGACTGAGACCGAGGTCGCGGGACAGGTCGGCGCGTGACAGACCGCGGCCGCGATACAGCGCCTGGAGCACGAGTGAGCGGTGGTGGCTCCGCGCATCACTGGGGACCAGTGGCTGGGTCGTGCTCCCCTTGCCGAGCCACCGGGTGGCGGGGCTGGTCGAGGCGGGAGGGCGTTCGGACACGTCCTTTAGTAAAGCTTACAAACTAAATACCGTCAAGTCGGGAATTGCGATCGGACGAACGGAACTCGGTGCACGCCTCGGCGCTCCCGCCGGGCGGCGTCGAGAGGCGGTGGGGGGAGCGCACTCGAGTTGGTCGGGATGGGGAGATTCGAACTCCCGGCCCCCTGCTCCCAAAGCAGGTGCGCTAGCCAGACTGCGCCACATCCCGGTGCGCCCGTGAGCGCTCGCTCATGCTAGCGGTGGCCTCCGGCTCGTCATGACGCCGTCGCGATCGAATCGTCGTGATCGAACTCGTCACGATCGAGACGGCGTTCGACCCGACGGCCGCGTCCGAACACGAACGTCGTGGTGAGGCGGTCGGGGGTGACGTCGACGACGAGGAAGCCGTGCTCGTCCAGCTCGAGCAGGTCGATGCCCGGGTTCAGCCGGTCGATGATCCAGCCGAGCAGTCGGCGCGGCAGCAACGTCCGACGCCGGACGGCCGCCGCGAACGTGTGCCCCGAGATCGATGGGCACGTGAACTCGTGCGCGACGGTCCGGTCGTCGTCGAGATCGACGAGCGCACGCGACCAGCCGGCGTGGAGGTCGCCGGAGAACACGACCGGCCGGCCCGCGGCGCCGTCGAGCACGCCGAAC
>JAUHYJ010000051.1 GCA_030425785.1 Acidimicrobiia bacterium
GCGACCGCCGACTGAGGACAGGTGGTGCGAATAGGGGCCTGACCAGGGGCTCCGCCGGCCTATGTCGCCCTTAAGTCGGGCGTGCAAGTCTGTGGCTGAGGACGGTGATCGTCCCGAGCTGGCCGAGGGAGAGCGATCTGATGGAGTTTCGAGTCCTCGGCAAGCTGGCGGTCGAACGCAACGGCTCCGACATCGACCTCGGAGCGTTCCGCCAGCGGGCGCTGCTCGGGCTCCTCTTGACCAGGCCGAACCAGGTGTGGTCCACCGATCAGATCATCGACGGTCTGTGGGGCGACGACGGTGCCGGCGACAAGCAGAACGCCCTGTGGGTGTACGTGTCCGGTCTTCGCAAGGCCCTGGAGCCCGATCGGCCCAAGCGAACCGACGGCACCGTGATCCTCACCAGAGCACCGGGCTACCTCGCCGAGGTCGACGCGGAGTCGCTCGACTCCGCCCGGTTCGAACGGCTCGTCGTCGAAGGTCGAGCGTTGGTCGAGACCGATCCGCCGGCCGCGTCGATCGTGTTGACCGAGGCGCTCGCGCTGTGGCAGGGGCGGGCGTTCGAGGACTTCACGTACGAAGCCTTCGCACAGGCCGAGATCGCACGGCTCGAGGAGCTGCGGCTCGAAGCCGTCAGCGCCCGGATCGAGGCGGACCTGGCATGCGGGCGTGCACGTGAGCTGGTGTCGGAGCTCGAATCGCTCGTGCGTCAGCACCCGTTGCGCGAGGAGCTGACCGGCCAGTTGATGCTGGCGCTCTACCGGTCCGGTCGTCAGGCGGAGGCGTTGCGATCGTATGGCTCCTTGAGGGCGCGGCTCGTCGACGAGCTCGGTGTCGACCCGTCCGCGCCGTTGCGCCAGCTCAACGACCGGATGATCTCGGGCGATGAAACGCTCGAAGCACCGCGCCCGGCGAACCCGTCATCGGGAGCCTCGCCGGGGCTGACCGTGCGGGGTTACGAGCTGCGTGAGCAGATCGGCGCCGGCGAGTTCGGCGTCACCTACCGGGCGTACCAGCCGGCAGTGGGTCGCGAGGTGGCGATCAAGGTGATCCGTCCCGATCTGGCCAATGATCCCGAGTTCATTCGGCGTTTCGAAGCCGAAGCGAGACTGGTCGCCCGCCTCGAGCACCCGCACATCGTCCCGCTGTACGACTTCTGGCGCGAACCGGACGCTGCCTACCTCGTGATGCGGCTGATGAAGGGGGGCACCCTCGCGGACCGTCTCTCCTTCGGAGCGCTCACTGATGTGCAGGCGTCGGGCGTCGTCGACCAGCTGGCGGGCGCACTCCATGTCGCTCACCGCAACGGCGTCACGCACGGCGATCTGAAGCCGACCAACGTCTTGATCGACGACGACGGCAACGCCTATCTCGCCGACTTCGGCATCGCTGTGGGCGATGCAGCCGGTCCATCCCGTGGCGGGCCGAGCCAGCGGTCGTCGAGCGTCCCGTACGCCTCACCCGAACAGCTGGGTGGGGGGCCGGTCGAGGCGTCGTCGGACGTGTTCAGCCTCGGTGTCGTCATGGCCCAGGCGCTCACCGGCCTGCACGGCGACGTCGAGCAGATCAGAGGCGCCCTGCCCGCCGAGGCACGTCAGGTGATCGACCGAGCGACCGCACCAGACTCCGGCGAACGCGGCGATGTCGTGACGTTCGCAGTCGATCTCGAACACGCGCTCACCGGCGAAGCCGTCGTTGCGGACAGCGACGAGCGGATCGAACTCGTCAACCCGTACAAGGGGCTCCGCGCTTTTCGTGGCTCGGATGCCGGCGACTTCTTCGGGCGCGAACGTCTCGTCGAACGGCTCGTCGCTCAACTCGGCTCGCCAGGCATCCGCGGTCGATTCGTCGCGGTCGTCGGGCCGAGTGGCGCCGGCAAGTCGAGCGTGGTCAAGGCAGGGCTGCTGCCGGCGCTGCGCGGCGGTGCGCTGCCCGACTCGCACCGCTGGTTCGTCGTCGAGATGACCCCGGCGCCTCACCCGTTCGAATCGCTCGAAGAGGCCCTGTTGGGCGTCGCCGTCCATCCTCCGGCCTCGCTGCTGGAGATGCTCGTCGGTGGCGAGTCGGGACTCGAGAAGGCAGTCGATGCGGTCCTCCCCGCCGATGGCTCTCAGGTCCTGCTCGTCATCGATCAGTTCGAGGAACTGTTCACCCAGGTCTCACCGGCCATGGCCAAGCAGTTCCTCGACACCCTCGTCCTCGCAGTGAAGTCGGCGCACGGTCGGATACGGGTGGTGATCACCCTGCGTGCCGACTTCTACGACCGGCCGCTCAGCCACAGTGGCGTCGGCGAGTTGCTGCGCGACGGCACCCAGGTGATCACGCCGATGACGTCCGATCAGCTCGAACGCGCCGTCACCGGCCCCGTCGAGCGCTTCGGTGTCGTGTTCGAACCGGCCGTGGTCGCCGAACTCGTCCGCGAGATGGTCGACCGTGCCGGCGCACTCCCGCTGCTGCAGTACACCCTGACCGAGCTGTTCGATCGACGGCAGGGCAATCGCATCACCATCGCTGCGTACGACGACCTCGGCGGCGTGTCCGGCGCCCTGGTGCAGCGCGCCGACGGTCTGCTCGCCGGCCTCGACGCCGATGCTGCCGATGCCGCTCGCCAGGTGTTCCTCCGCCTCGTCACCCTGGGTGACGGCGACGGACAGAACGACACGCGACGCCGCATCCTGCAGGCCGAGCTCGACGACCTCGGGCTCGACCGCAACGACCTCCGGGCCGTCCTCGAGACCTTCGGTCGCCATCGACTGCTCAGCTTCGACCGAGACCCGGTGACCCGGGGGCCCACTGTGGAGATCTCACACGAGGCACTCCTCACCGAGTGGACCCGACTGCATGACTGGATCGAGGACGCGCGGGACGATGTCCGCAATCAACGTCGCCTCGCCGAGGCGATGCGCGAGTGGCAGACGGCGGAGAGGAGCGACGGTTACCTCCTGCGCGACGGGCGCCTCGGCCAGCTCGACGCCTGGGCACGCTCGACGACCCTGACCCTCTCGGCAGCGGAGCGGGCGTTCCTCGACGCCAGTAGAGCGGCGCACGAGCGCGACGCCGATGAGCAGCTCGCCCGCGAGCAACGCGTTGCCGAAGCTGAACTCGAGGTGAAGAAGCGTCGCCGGCAGCTGATCGGAGCCGGTGTGGTCGGTGTGCTCGTCGCCGGTCTCGCTGCGTTCAGTGTTGTTCAGTGGCTCGTCGCGTCGGATGCTCGAGACGAGGCGGCGGACGCACGCGACGCCAATCAGAGCGTCGTCGTGTCCGAACAGTTCCGCACCGCCTCCGAAGCCGCGCTGACACGCGACCCCGAGCTGGCGATGCTCTTCGCCGTCGAAGCCGTCCGCTCGACTGCCGACCTCGGATACACCACTGAGGAATCGATCGATGCGCTCCACTGGGCGCTGCAGGAACTCGGCGTGCCGTACCCGGTCGGGGTCGATGCGGCGACGACCATCCGCTCCGGCCCCACCGGACTGACCGGCGTCTTCCCGTTGCCGCCCGCGGAGTTGATCGCGCTCGCCGAATCGTGGACCGAGCGCCGGCTCACCGACGCCGAGTGCCTGCTCGGGAGCGAACTCGGCTGCCCGGAGCCGGAGCCGATCGATCCCGACCTGCCGCTCCGATTCGGCGCCGAGAACTATGTGGTGAACATTCCCGAGGTCCTGCCCGGCGTGCCGGCGTTCGGTGACGGCGAACTCGCCGGCACACGCGTCACGCTCGCCATTGCGTCAACCGTCGGGCGCAACGAGGGGATCCAGTCCGAGGTCGACCGATTCACCGAGATCACCGGCATCGAGGTCGAACTGGTCTCGAATCTCGACTTCGACATCACTCGTCTCATCGCCACCGGTGGGCTGGCGTCGGCCCCCGACGTGGTCGGCTTCTTCTCGGCGCCACCGCCCTGGGCGGAGGGGCGAGCCGTCGACCTGTCGACGTATCTCGACGTCGAGACGTTGCGCGACGACTTCGGTGACTACATCGTCGATGAGACCATCTCCGACGTCGGCGAGCTCGAGGGCGTCGTGATGCACACGAACCCCGGCGGGTTGGTCCTCTACCCGAAGCAGCGTTTCGACGAAGCTGGATACGAGGTGCCGTCGACGTGGGACGAACTCGTCGAGTTGTCGGCGCGGATGGTCGACGACGGCCACGCGCCATGGTGCTTCGATTGGGAAGCGGGGTTCGCGGGCGGGTTCGCGGGAAGCGACCTCCTCGACAGCCTGGTGCTGCGCACTGCGGGCACCGATGTCTACGACGGATGGGTCGCCGGCGACATCGCCTTCGACGACCCGCGGATCATCGAAGCGGCACGCCTCGGCGAGGAGTTGCTCTTCGCTCCGGAATTCGTCGCCGGCGGAGCCGACTCGATCAGCTCGCAGCCGTGGCAACTCGCCGCCCTGCGGCTGCTCGACGAGAATCCGTTGCCCGATCCCATCGGGCCACCCTGCTGGTTCGTTCACGGATCGTCCGGTCTCATCGACATCCTCGGCCCGCCGGAGGATCCACGGTCGGGGCTGCTCGGCGAGAACGTCGACTCTTTCATGCTCCCGCCCCTCGTCGCCGGTGACCCGGCACCGGTCCACGTGGGTGTTCTCCGAGCGACTGCGCTGACGGACCGGCCCGAGGTCCGTGCCCTCATGACGTTCATCGCCAGCCCCCGGTGGGGGGAGGTGTGGGCCGGAGTGGACTCCATCGGCGAGACGTTCTTCTCGTCGAACCGGCGCTTCGACACCGCTGCCTACACCGGTCAGCGCTCGCAACCGAACATCGATGTCCGGCTCCGGATCCACGACGATCTCATGCGTGCGCTCGAGGCCGGTACGTGGCGCATCGGTGCCTCAGATCTGATGCCGCTCGAGTTCTCGACCTGGACGAACGACTACGTCCCCGGCCCGTACTGGCAGGGCATGCTCGACTGGGTCGATCGCGTGAAACCGATCGACGAGATCCTCGCCGACATCCAAGTCGCACGGGATGCGTTCGACGCTCAGCATGCCGAGTGATGGCGTCAGCGAGATACCAGCATCGTCGCGAGCGCTCGTTCGTCGATACGTCGAGCGTTCCGCCTCGATCCTGGCGACGGCGGGCGACGGAACACGGTGGCATCGGGGCGAAAGGATCACCGTGGGCGCGAACAGTACGCGAACGCGACTCCGACGGACGCGCGCCGACGAGCGCAGACGAGGACGCAACAAGGCGCCAACGATAGCCGCCGCAACCAGCAGGTATGCGAACGAAGTCCCACGGTCGCGCATGAGCCTCGCTCGACTCATGACCCGAAGGTCGCAGGTTCACATCCTGCCCCCGCCACCACTGGAAGACCAGGCGCCTTCTCACGAAGGCCCTGGTCTTTCGACGTTTTCCGGCCCGAGTCCGAAGGAGAGACTGGTCCGCATCGCACCGACCGACCCGCACCGGGCCTGCGTCGAACGGCCCATCAACAGGGTCCAGAACACGGCCCACGTACTCCCCGGAGCGTTCGACGGCTGCGTGAGCATCTGTCCTCGGGGCCAGGGGTAGCTCGGGCCGGTCGGCAGGTGTCGTCGGGTCGGGAGCGCCGCTGCGTGAACCCGTGGCGATGCACAGGAGTGTGAGCGCACGGCCTCGACCCGTTCCGGTGCCGGCGTCGTGAGCGCCTTCAGATCGGTCCGAGCTTTGCCGATATGACGACATGCCGTTCCTCGATTCTGCCCGCCTCCAGCGGCGACTCGTCGAGTGGCAGGCACGACGAGGGACCCGCCACGTCGTCGTCGGGATCACCCTCGTCTCGGTCCTCGCTTCCGCGCTCATCGCCTATCCGGTGATGATCCTCAGCTACGGCAGCGTGCAGGAGACCGGGTTCGTCGGCATGGTGCTGCCCGTCCTCATTCCGGCGATCGTCGCTCCGATCTCGACCCACCAGATCGTCAACATCTTGCGTGAGACGAACGCCCTCGTGATGGAGTTGACCGCGACCCGACAGCAGCTCAGCGACGAGATCGAACGACGACAGGTCATCCAGGACGAACTCGAATCGCTGAGCAGCCACGATCCGCTGACCGGCGTGCTCAATCGGCGCGGCTTCTACGAGGCCGTGGGTCGCGACACCGAACTCGGTCGGTCGGCGTTCACGGTCACCGTCGCCGACATCGACGACTTCAAGGCGGTGAACGACGCCCACGGTCATGCAGCGGGCGACGCCGTCCTCGTCGAGGTGGCCAACCGACTGGCCGGCCTCGGTGACGACCCCATCGTCGCACGCCTCGGCGGCGACGAGTTCGTGGTCGTTCGCCGCGACGACCTCGCCGAGCGAGAACTTCGCAATCCCGAGTCGCGATCCGTCACCGTCGACGTGGACGGGGTTCGCATCGACGTCAGCTTCTCGGTGGGTTCTGCACGCCACGATCCGAACGGCGCCATCGATCGGACGCTCCTGCGCGCCGATCGCACGATGTACGACGCCAAGGAGCGTCGCCGACCCACGACCTCCCCGGCTGGACGGAACCGTGCCACGGACGAGACCCCCGAGGTCGCGTCGACCCGGCACTGAGCGTTCACGCCGTCCGAGCGCCAACGCACCACGGTCCGTTCGCCGGTGCGGACGATGCTGCGGGCACCCGACCAGTACGTCCGGTGACCGGCCCGTCGCAAGGCCCCGGTCCGGTGGTTGCGGGCATCGACGACCATCTGCCCAACGGCATCGTGCGAGTCGATGAGCCGACATGCCGGTCAGCGGTCGCCGGTGGCGCCGCCCACGATGACGGTCGCGCACTCTGCATGTTGGTTCGGATGGCCATCGTTGCTCCTTCGCCGGGTGGCCGGCTCAGACGGTGATCGCATCGAGGATGGGCCGGCGTGCTGCGGCGCGGGCGGGGAGCGCGGCGGCGACGGTCCCGGCGACCACTGCGCCGATGACGATCGCGACCAGCGTCGACACCGGGACGATCGGCGAACCGAACCCGTCGTCGGCGAGCGTCGAGATCACCGCAGCGGTGAAGCCGAGCCCCATGGCGAGGCCCAGCACGGTGCCGAACAGTGCGATCACGGTCGCTTCGAGACGGATCGAACGGCGAACCTGTCGACGCTCCATGCCGATCGCCCGCAGTACGCCGAGTTCACGGGTTCGTTCGTGCACCGAGAGGCCGATCGTCGTGGCGATCCCGAGCACGGCGATGACGACCGCCAGGCCGAGCAGCCCGAGCACCAGGTTGAGCACGGTGCCGAGGGCGCCGACGAGTGAGTCGGCGTAGGCGTCGATGTCGTCGACGGTGACGGTCGGCTGACCGGCGAGCGCGGCATCGACTCGGGTGATGGCGTCGGCGTCCCCGGACAGCAGGACGACCCGGTCGAGGCCGATGCCGTGGGGCGCGACGGCGTCGTAGGTCGCGACCATGGCCGGCAGCGCATTGGTCTGTTCGACGATCGCCGTGATCTCGAAGCGAGCGGTGACCCCGTCGCCGAACAGGACGTCGACCGGCTGACCGACCGTCCAGTCGCGCTCCTCGGCGAGGTCGTCGCCGACGACGACGCCGTCGGATCGCTCGGTGATCGAACCCTCGACGACGGTGACGTCGACGAACTCGTCGCCGTCGGCGAGGTCGAGCCCGCCGACGAACTCCATCGATCCGTCGACCTGGGCGCGCAACTCGTGCACCGGCAAGGTGTCGACACCATCGATGGACTCGGCGATGCGCGTGACCTCGGTCGGCAGGCCGGGGTTCGGGCCGATCGGTCGGGCGACGGCGTCGGCGGTCAGCGCCGCCGCGGCGTCTCCCTTGATCGATGCGCTGGCCGTCGCTGCGAGCATCGAGGCGCCGGCGACGAGGGTGACGCCGATCGTGAGCGCTGCGGCGGTCGACGCACTCCGGCGAGGATTGCGCGAGGCGTTGGCCGCGGCGAGCCGACCCGGGGCGCCGAGGTGCCGCAGCGGGAACGCGACGGCCCGCGTGATCGGTCGGACGAGGATCGGGCCGAGGGCGAGCACGGCGTGGAACGTCGCCACGCTGCCGAGGCCGACCAGCGCCGGGTCGGTGCCGATCACGCCGCGAACCAGGCCGAACGCACCGAGCGCGGCGAGGGCGGCGCCGATGACGAGCCGCTTGCGGGAGGTGGTCGTCGACTCGATCGAGGCGTCACGCATCGCGTCGACCGGAGCGACCTTCGCGGCGCGGCGCGCCGGCACGAGGGCCGCAGCCACCGTGACACCGATCCCGACCGCGAACGCCGCAACGACGGTCGAGGTCTGGACGACGAGCGTGCTCGTCGGGAAGTCGATGCCGAGCCGTCCGAAGAGCCCGAGGAGGCCGCGGGCCACGCCGAACCCTGCAGCGAGTCCGGCGGCTGCCGCTCCGAGTCCGATCATCGCCGCTTCGAGCACGACCGAACCGAGCACTTGGCGGCGACTCGCGCCGATCGCCCGGACCAGCGCGAGCTCCTTCGTGCGCTGAGCGACGGTGATGGTGAAGGTGTTGGCGATCGTGAACGAACCGACGAAGAGTGCGATGCCGCCGAAGACGAGCAGGATCTTCTCGAACACGCCGATCGCGAAGCCGAGGCTCTCCTGTTCTTCGGTGACGAGGTCGGCGCCGGTGACGACGTCGACGTCGCGCAGCGACAGGGCGAGTCGCCCGGCGAGCTCGTCGGGCGAGAGCGTGTCGCTCCGCACGAGGATCTTCTGGGTCGCTCCGGCGTCGCCGAGGCGCAGCTCCGCACCGTCGGTCGTGAAGAACACGAGCGATGCGTTCTCGGCGCCGGGCATGTCGTGGACCTCGACGAGTCCGCTGACGGTGAACGTCTCGCGGCCCGCGAGGGTGATCAGGTCGACGTCGTCGCCGAGCCCGACGCCCGCGTCGCCGGCCGCGACGCGGCCGAGTGCGATCTCGTCGTCGGCCGCAGGGGCGCGGCCGTCGGCCAGCTCGAACGCGGACAGCTCCGGGTCGTCGATCCAGTTCAGGCCGAGGCTCTGGATCAGATCGAGGGCCTTGCCGTCGGCACCGACGACCTGGGTGTAGCCGGCCCAATAGGGCGTGGCGGCGGTGACGCCGTCGACCGCCGCGATCCGCTCGAGATGGTCGAGGTCGACCGGGCCGCGGAGGGTGAACATCTCGTCCTCGCCGACGGGCATCCCTCGGACGAAGACATCGACGCCGTCGTTGAAGTCGGCCACGGCCGCGTCGAGCGAGTCGACCATGGTGTCGGTGAGGATCATCGTCCCCGTGGTGAAGGCGACGCCGAGCACGATGGCCAGCGTCGTGGTGAGCAGTCGCAGCTTCTTGGCGACGAGGTTTCGGATGGACATGCGGAACATGGCGTGAGTTCTCCAGAGTCGAGGGCGTTCGAGGTCAGTGGCCGAACCGCTTCATGCGGTCGAGGACACGGTCGGAGGTGGGCTGGTGCATCTCGTCGACGATTCGGCCGTCGGCGAGGAAGACGATGCGGTCGGCGTACGACGCGGCGACCGGGTCGTGGGTGACCATGACGACGGTCTGGCCGAGCCGGTCGACGGCATCTCGGAGAAAGGTGAGGACCTCGCCCCCCGAGCTGCTGTCGAGGTTGCCGGTCGGCTCGTCACCGAACACGATCTCGGGCCGGCTCGCCAGCGCGCGAGCGACGGCGACGCGCTGCTGCTGGCCACCCGACAGCTCCGCCGGTCGATGGCCGAGCCGCGACTCGAGTCCGACCGTGCGGATCACCTCGTCGAACCACTCCCGGTCCGGCGAGCGGCCGGCCAGGTCGAGCGGCAGTTCGATGTTCTCCTTGGCCGTGAGCGTCGGGACGAGGTTGAACGACTGGAAGATGAAGCCGATCCGGTCGCGGCGGAGTCGCGTGAGCTTGCGGTCGGACAGCGATGACAGGTCGACGCCGCCGATCGAGACCGAGCCCGACGTGAGGGTGTCGAGGCCGGCGACGTTCTGCATCAGCGTCGATTTGCCCGAGCCCGACGGGCCCATGATCGCCGTGAAGCGACCGCGTTCGAAGTCGACGGTGACGTCGTCGAGTGCGTGTACGGCGGCCTCGCCGGTGCCGTAGGTCTTGACGGCGTTGCGGGCCGCTGCGGCGACCTCGGTGATCGGCCGAGCGGGAGTGGCGTGCGGCGTGGCGGGCGAGATGAGCGGGGGGAGTTGCAAGGTGTTGTTCATGATCGGTCCGTTCGTGTTGATCCGGGTGAGACGTCGATGTGACGGTCCCCAGCGTCGTGACGAACCGGGTGACCACGCATCACGCCGCGGGCGCGCTCACCCGGGTGAGCCGGGCTCGTGGTCCGTCCCGTTCGACCCCATCACCCGGGTGGTTGGGCCCGACGGGCGAATCACGAGGTGGTCGGCGTGCCGGTCGACGTCGAGGTGCCGTTCGACCGAACCGTCGATGCCGCGATCGCTCAGCTCCGCTGATCGGTCAGAGCAGCCCGTGTCGACGAGCGGTGTGGACGGCTGCCTTGCGGCCGTCCACGCCGAGCTTGCGGTAGATCGCCTTGCAGTGCGTCTTCACCGTGTTGAGCGAGACGTACAGCTCGTTCGCGATCTCGCGCTGCGAGAGTTGAGATGGCAGGTAGCGCAACACCGCGAGCTCGCGCTCGGAGATCTCTTCGACCAGACCGGCCGTCGGTTCGCTCCGTTCAGCGAGCCCGTGGCGCGCCTCGATGCGCCCGAGCGCGGCGCCCACGATGCCGGCATCGGTGCACCGGTCGATCGTCTGCTTCGCCTCCCTGAGCATTTGTGACCCGGCGGGGTCGTCGTGCTCGCATGCTGCGTCGCCGGCGAGGGCGAGCACGTACCCCATCGTGAAGGGATCCGGTGCCCGCCGGGCGAGTTCGACCGCTCGTGCGGTCGCCACGGCTCGTTCGTCCGGATCCGAGGTGGTGCGGGCGACGACGGCATGGCACACCGACAGCTGCGGCGATTCCGCGACCCCGTGCCTGCGTGCGTGTTCCAGGCTCGCCGCCGCGTGCTCGGCCGCGACGGAACGGTTCCCCGCCTCCATCTCGATGACGGCGGCGAAACCGGGTGCGACCGTCAAGGCGTAGTCAGACGGTTCGGAGGCACCGAGCTCGGTCGCGATCGCGACATACCGGCGCGCCTCGTCGAAGATCCCGGCCCACGTGTGAGCGGCCAGCAACCCGATCGCCTGCGTCGACTCGGTCGGCTCGTCCATGTGTCGGGCGATCGCGATCGCATCACCGAGGGCGCCCTCGGCGAGATGCACCATGATCCCGAGCGACGCAGTGAGGTTGGCGTCGGTCCCGTCGTCGAGGTCGGCGGCGATGTCGTAGTAGTGGCGCGCACCCGCGAAGCGACCGGTCGAGAGGTTGATCCAGCCGCGCACGAGCGCCGTTCGGGAGTGACGCTCGGGCAGATCACCGAGTCGATCGAGCAGACGGAGCACGGTGAAGATCTGCCCACCGTTGAGCAGTGCCGTGGCGTGGACGGCGATGAGGTCGCCGGCGGTGACGAGGTCGCCACCGGCGATGTAGTGCTCGATCGCTGCGTACATGTCACCGTGGTCGTGCTGCCATGACGCCGCGGCGAGGTGGAGCTCGGGCAGCCGGTCGGGGATCTCTCGTTCGGCCTCGAGGCGGAGGAGATCGCGCAGCAGGTGGTGATAGCGGAACGTCGTCCCGTTCCGGTCGAGACCGATCAGCAGCTGATTGGTGGCTGCGGTTCGCATCAGCCACTGGCTGCCGTCGGTCGATCCCGTCACGGCGTCGATCAGTGGCCCGGTGAGGCGATCGAGGATCGACGTCTCGATCAACCGCCGTCGGTCATCGGGAGGGATCGAGGCGAGGAGCT
>JAUHYJ010000689.1 GCA_030425785.1 Acidimicrobiia bacterium
CGTCGTCGGCCGGTCACACCGCGGCCGGGGCGGGTGCCGACGTCGGGAGCGGTTCGAGCCGCAGGCTCAGCAACCACGTGACGGCGAGGAATGCCGCGGACCCCCACAGGGCGCCCGTGAGCCCGCCCCAGAGGTAGCACACTCCGGACAGCAGCGTGCCGACCAGGCGTCCCACCGCGTTGGCCGAGTAGTAGAAGCCGACGTCGAGCGCCACGTCGTCGTCGCCCTGCGAGTACGCCAGGATCAGAAACGAGTGCAGCGACGAGTTGACGGCGAACACGAGCCCGAAGACGATCAACCCGCCCACGACGGCCGCGGTCACCGCGACGTCGAGAGCGACGAGCACGGCGATCGATGCCGACACGGCGACCAGCGCGAGCGCCCACCTCTGCGCGGCACGGCGGTAGTCGTGTCCGACGAGGCGGGGCGCGATCGACTGCACGCCGCCATAGCCGATCACCCACGCCGCGAGGAACGCGCCGATCCCCTCGAACGACCACCCCAGCTCGTCGTCGAGGAAGACCGGGAGTGCGACGACGAACCAGATGTCGCGCGAGCCGAACAGGAACAGGCGCGCCGCCGAGAGCTTGTTGATGGCCGACGACTTGGACAGGATCGATCGCAGTGGCGTCGGTTGCTTCGCCCGGCCGATGTCCGTTCGCAACAGGACGACGATCGCACCGAGGACCACGACGAGGCCGATGGCCATGGTGATCAGGGCACGGTCGTACCCGAGCCACGACAGCAGGGCGGCGCCGAGGAAGAAGCCGACACCTTTGAGCGCGTTCTTCGAGCCGGTGAGGATCGCGACGAGCCGGAACAGGCCACCCTCGCCGGCGACGAACTTGACGGCGCTCTTCGAGCTCATCTTGGTGAGGTCCTTCGCCACGCCCGACAGCGCCTGCACGGCCATGACGTAGGCCACCGACGCCCACTCGACCCACGAGGGCTCGTGCAGGGTCAACGCCGTCAGCGCGACGACCTGCAACGCCAGGCCGGCGATCAGCGTCGTGTTCAACCCGGTGCGCGCGCCGACCCACCCGCCGACGAGGTTGGTGACGACGCCCATCACCTCGTAGAGCAGGAAGAGGAAGGCGAGCTGGACGGGGGAGTAGCCGAGCTCGTGGAAGTACAGCAGCACCAGCATGCGCAGTGCGCCGTCGGTCAGCGTGAACGCCCAGTACCCGGCCGTGACGAGCGCGTAGTCGCGAACGTTCACAGCGCCGCGGCCACCCTCTCAGCGAGATCGGCCATGCGGAACGCGTAGCCGTACTCGTTGTCGTACCAGGCGAGCACCTTCAGCATCCGCCCGTCGACGACCATCGTCGACGGCCCGTCGACGATGCTCGAGCGGGTGTCGTTGGTGTAGTCGGCCGACACGAGGGGACGGTCCTCGATGCCCAGGATGCCGGCGAGTTCGCCGTCTGCGGCCACGTGGAACAGGCCGTTCACCTCGTCGGCGGTGACGTCGCGTCGCATCTCGAACACGGCGTCGGTGAGCGAGGCGTTCAGGAGCGGGACGCGTACGGCGAGTCCGTTCAGCTTGCCGGTCAGCTCGGGGTAGATCATGGTGATCGCGGTCGCCGAGCCGGTGCTCGTGGGGATGAGCGAGTTGAGCGCCGACCGCGCCCGCCGGAGGTCCTTGTGGGGCGCGTCGACGATGACCTGGGTGTTCGTCACGTCGTGGATGGTGGTGATGACGCCGCGCTCGATGCCGATCTGCTCGTGCAGGACCTTGACGATCGGTGCCAGGCAGTTCGTCGTGCACGACGCCGCGGTCACGACGTCGTGCACCGCCGGGTCGTATGCGTCGTCGTTGCACCCGATCACGATGTTGGGCACACCGTCGCTCTTCACCGGTGCTGCGACGACGACCTTGCGGACGCCGCGGTCGAAGTACGGCGCCAGCAGTTCGGTCGTGCGGAACCGGCCGCTCGCCTCGAGCACGATGTCGACATCGTGGTCGTCCCACGGGACGTCGCCGGGCGCGGCGTGCTGCGACACCGTCGTCCGCCGCCCGTCGATCGTGATGATCTCGCTGCCGGCCTCGTGATCGACGGCGCCGTCGTAGCGGCCGTGGACCGTGTCGAACTCGAGCAGGTGGGCCGCCGTCGCGGCGTCGGCCGCCGGGTCGTTCACGTGGACGAGCTCGAGGTCGGGGTACCGCCGCAGTCCGCGGACGACGAGGCGTCCGATGCGGCCGAAACCGTTGATGCCGAGTCGGGTCATGGGGTCTCCTGGGTGAGGGGTCCGAGGGGTCGCAGCGGAGCGATGCGCCGGCGGAGACGTCGCAGGGCGTCGTCGAACGCCCGGTCGGTGGCGGCGTCGACCGGGTCGGGGATCGACCAG
>JAUHYJ010000690.1 GCA_030425785.1 Acidimicrobiia bacterium
GGCGTTCGCCTGGCTGACGATGCGGGAGGACCGCGACGCCGATGCGGGTGACCTCGACCTGGCCGGGCTCGTCCTCAGCGCCGGCTCGGTCAGCCTGCTGATCTACACCCTGTCCGTCGGTCCCGAGCGCGGGTGGACGTCGGCGTACGTCCTCGTGCTCGGTGGCGTCGGAGCCGTCGCGCTCGTGGCGTTGATCGTCGTCGAACTCCGGCACCGCGCCCCGATGCTCGCGATCGGGTTGTTCCGCGATCACCACTTCCGGGTCGTGAACGGGTCGGCGGCGCTGCTGTACGCCGGGTTCTTCGGTCAGATCCTGGTGTTGCCGATCTACCTCCAGTCGCTGCGCGGGTACTCGGCGTCGGTGAGCGGGCTGGTGTCGTCGACGCAGCCGATCGGTGTGTTCCTGATGTCGAACCTGGTCGGCAAGCGCGCGTACGTCCGGCTCGGGCCGAGGCCGATGATGGTCGCCGGTGGGGTCGCGGCCGCGCTGGTCACCTGTGCGTTCGCGCTCGCCGACCTCGAGACGTCGCTGTGGATCCTCGGCGGACTGGGCTTGGCGAGGGGGCTCGCGATGGGGTTCGTGTTCCTCGCGATCCAGACGTCGGTGTACTCGACGACGTCGGTACCGCAGATGGCCAGGGCCACGTCGATGTTCAACACCCAGCGTCAGGTGGCGTACGCGACCGGGACGGCGCTCGCCGCGACCGTGCTGACGAGCGGTTTGCAGGGTCTCGGTGACGAGGCGCCGGCGATCGATCGGCTGCCGCCGCACCAGTGGGCGTTCCTGGCGGTCGGGCTGATCATGTTCCCCGGTGTGCTCGTCGCGTTGCGGATCCGCGACGATGACGTCGCCGAGTCACGAGGGTTGGTGCCCGCGACGGCCGGCGCCGACTGAGACGAGACGCTTCCCAGACATGGACTTCACCCCGGACGAGGATCACCAGGCGATCGCCGAGGCGGTCGACGCCGCATGCGCCGACTTCGACGACGAGTACTGGACGGCGTGCGACACCGGGCATCGCTTCCCGACCGAGTTCTACGACCGGATGGCGTCGGGCGGTTGGGTCGGGATCGCGATCCCCGAGCGGTTCGGCGGGGGCGGCCGGGGGATCACCGAGGCTGCGATCGTGTTGAACCGGATCGCCGCCTCCGGAGCCGGCATGAACGGGTCGACCGCCGTGCATCTCACGATGTTCGGGTTGAACCCGGTCGTGCGGTTCGGCAACGACCGCCTCGCTGAGACCTTCCTGCCGCGAGCGGCCGCCGGTGACCTGCACGTGGCGTTCGGGGTCACCGAGCCCGACGCGGGGACCGACACGAGCCGTGTCTCGACCCGTGCCCGCGACGACGGCGTCGGTGGGTACGTCGTGAGTGGCCGGAAGATCTGGACGTCGAAGGCGCTCGAGTCGGAGGTGTGCTTGCTGCTGGCGCGGACCGATGACGTCGACCTCGGCGTCGACGGGAGCGCGTCCGGCCGGTTCGGCGGGCTGAGCCTGTTCCTCGTCGATCTCGACCCCGAGTACGTCGACATCCGGCCGATCCCGAAGACGGGGCGCAACGCGGTGGCGTCGTGCGAGGTGTTCTACGACGACCTGCCCGTCGAGGGGTGGCGCCTCGTCGGCGAGCGCGGAGCGGGGTTCCGACAGCTGCTCCACGGGTTGAATCCCGAGCGGGTGCTGCTGGCGGCGATGTCGTGTGGGCTGGGTGAGGTGGCCCTGCGGCGCGCCGTTCGCTATGCGGGGGAGCGCGAGGTGTTCGATCGCCCGATCGGGGCGAACCAGGCGATCTCACATCCGTTGGCCCGGGCGCACGTCCAGCTGCGCGCGGCGTGGCTCGCCGCGATGCACGCGGCCTGGCGGTACGACCACGACCTACCGTGCGGCGAGGAGGCGAACTCGGCGAAGTACCTCGCGGCGGAGGCGTGCTGGGCAGCGGCCGATGCGGCGGTCCAGACCCACGGCGGGCTCGGGTACGCCGTCGAGTACCAGGTGGAGCGCTGGTGGCGCGAGGCGCGCCTGCAGCGGCTCGCGCCGGTGAGCCAGGAGATGACCTTGAACTTCGTCGCGCAGAGCGTGTTGGGGCTGCCGCGGAGTTATTGATGGTTTCTGGCACGGAGTCGTAACGCACGGGCGGCGCCGGACGATGAACCCCGGGAGTCGAGACCCCGATGGAGACCACGATGCAGATGAGCCTGGCCGCGTTCGTGAAGACGGTGACCGGAAAGACGATCGCCGGACTGTTGGTGGCGACGACGAGTGTCGGGGCCGCCGCGGCGGCCGGTGCCGATGTGCCGGTGCTCGACACGGTCATCCATCGTGGTGCCGACGACGACCGAGGTGACGAGTTC